>JBKPRV010000487.1:0-2695 GCA_046734715.1 Actinomycetota bacterium
GTCCGGCTGTGGCAAGTCGACGCTTCTCCGCATGATCGCGGGTCTCGAGGAGGTCACGGTGGGGGAGGTGCGCATCGGGGACGCCGACGTCACCGATCTCGCACCACGCCATCGAGACATCGCGATGGTGTTCCAGAACTACGCGCTCTACCCGCACATGACGGTGCGGGAGAACCTTGGCTACGGCCTCAAGGTGCGGCGGTTCGGCAAGGACGAGACGCGACGGCGGGTCGAAGAGGTAGCAGGCCTACTGGGCCTCGGCGACCTGCTCGACCGGAAGCCGGCGCAGCTCTCCGGCGGGCAGCGACAGCGCGTGGCGATGGGGCGCGCGATCGTTCGCGAGCCCCGTGCGTTCCTCATGGACGAGCCGCTGTCGAACCTCGACGCGAAGCTCCGCGTGGCGATGCGCGCCTCCCTGGCGCAGCTCCACGCGAAGCTTGGGGTGACCACGATCTACGTCACGCACGACCAGACCGAGGCGATGACGCTCGGACAGCGCGTCGCCGTCATGCGGGACGGGCGGGTCGTCCAGTTCGACGAGCCGCAGGTGCTGTACCGCCGGCCGCGGAACGTGTTCGTCGCCGCGTTCATCGGCTCCCCGTCGATGAACCTCGTGGAGGCGGCGATCGAGGGCTCGAGCGTCCGCTTCGGCCAGTTCGCCGTCCCGCTCGACCCGGAGAACCGCCCCCGCCAGGAGGTGGGCACGGTCGTGCTGGGGATCCGGCCGGAGACCTTCGAGGACGGCGACACCGCCTCGCCGGCGCTCCCGCGGCTCACGGCGCAGGTCGAGGTGCTCGAGGAGCTCGGCGCCGAGACGCACATCTGCTTCGCGGTCGACGCGAAGCGCGTCTCGGTCGACACGGGGAGCGACGACGCCGAGGAGGACGCCTCGCTGCTCGCCGACCACTCGTCGCTCTTCACGGCACGCGTGGATGCGCGCACGCGCGCGACACAGGGCAGCACCGCAAGCCTTGCTCTCGATCCGTCCCGCTTCCACTTCTTCGACCCACTCACGGGTGACAGCCTCGCAGCCGGCGACACGCACGGAGCCGAGCCTGTCGTCGCCGAGCAGTGGTCTTGACCAGGAGCAGGAGAACGCTACGATGGCGCGAAGTCCGGTCGAGAGGAAGGCGATGAGCGGGACGAGTCAGCCGGCCACGAAGCAGAGCGAGGTCAGGAGCCGCGTGCTCGACCTGATCGAGCGGCTCGGGGTGGGGGATGCGATCCCCTCGGAGCGGCAGCTGACGTCCGAGCTCGGGGTGTCGCGCCTGACCGTCCGCGCCGCGCTCGACGAGCTCGTGCGCGAGGGCCTGCTCATTCGCAGGCACGGGAGCGGGACGTTCGTCAGCGAGCCGAAGATCGCCCAGGAGCTGACGATGACCTCGTTCACCGAGGACATGCGGCGGCGCGGGATGGTCCCGGGCAGCCGCACGCTCGACATTCACGTCTCGCCCGCGGGCGCGCACCTGGGACGGCTGCTGCATGTGTCTCCCTCCGAGCCGGTCGTGATCATCAGCCGGCTCCGGCTCGCCGACCACGAGACGATGGCGATCGAGACGCTCCACGTCCGTGAGTCCCTGGTGCCGGGCATCTCGGCGGCCGACCTCGAGCAGCAGTCGTTCTACGAGCTCCTCGAGGGTCGCTACGGCATCACCATCGTCGGCGGTCTGCAGACCATCGAGCCGACGGTCACGAACGAGGAGGAGTCGTCGGCGCTGGGCGTCCCGCTGCACTCGCCGGCCTTCGTCTTCGAGCGCACGACCCGGTCGGCCTCCGGCGAGATCGTCGAGTACGTCCGCTCGATCTACCGTGGCGACCGCTACCGGCTCGTCACGGAGCTGAACCGTCGCTCGCTCGGGCGGCCCGGCAACGGCAAGCAGTGACGCGCCGTCGCGTTGGTCAGTACCAATAGCCCCGGTCGCGCGGTCGTTGAGGCACGCGTCCGAGCCGTTGTCGGTGCGAGTGAATCCCTGTAAACAGGGCGAAACGACCCACGAAGGCCGTTTCGATCGGTTGGCAAAGTGGTCTTGACAAGACCACCCTGCTGTGCCAGTCTTCCGAACCGTGGCCAAGTGGTATACACCAGTAGGCGGCTCCGGCATCGTCGTTCCCGCCGGCCACCGGGCACACCGAACGATCGCCGCCGCCTCACTATCCGCTTGGGGGAAGAGCTCATGAGAGCACGCATCATCGGCGTCGCCGTTCTGGTGGCCGCCGCCCTCGCTGTGATCGCGGCCACCGCGTCGGGTGGAGCCGCCGCGACGAACAGCATCACCGTCTGGTTGCAGACGGACGCAGACAAGGACAACTGGAAGGCGATCATCAAGGCCGCGACGACGGAATTCCAGCGCGCGCACCCCGGTGTCGCCGTCGACGTCCAGTTCCAGGACTGGACGAACCATCTCACGAAGTTCGACGCAACCCTCGCAGGCGGTAACGCGCCGGACGTCATCGAGATGGGCAACACCGAGATGACGAAGTACATGGCCGCCGGGGCGTTCCAGGACATCTCGTCGGATCGCAGCTCGTTCGCCAACTCGAGCACCTGGCTCGAGGGCCTCGCGGCCGCTGGTCGATTCGGTGGCAAGCTCTACGGGGTTCCCTACTATGCGGGGTCGAGGGTCGTGACGTACCGGACCGACCTCTTCAAGAAGGCCAACATCAAAGTCCCGACGAGCCTGGCGGAGTTCACCGC
>JBKPRV010000488.1:0-4111 GCA_046734715.1 Actinomycetota bacterium
GGGCGATGCCGCCGGCATGAGTGCTGCCATGCAGGTGCGGCGGCGGCAGCCCGACCGTGAGATCGTCGTGCTGGAGAAGGGGAGGTGGACCAGCTACTCCGCCTGCGGCATCCCATACTTCGTCGGGGGGTCCGTGCCCGAGGTCGACGACCTCGTGGCCCGGGCCCCGGAGACGTTCCGGGACGAGCACGACATCGACGTCCGCCTCGGGCATGAGGCACGCGCGCTCGACCTCGACCGAAGGGTCGTCGAGGCGTGGGACGACGAGGCGGGCCAGACCGTCGAGGTGGGGTTCGACACCCTGCACATCGCCACCGGGGCCGCCCCCCTGTGGCCCGACCTACCGGGCCTGGACGGGCCGATGGTCCACGCCGCTCAGACCCTCGACCACGGGCTGGCGCTGCAGGACGCGCTGGGAAGCGGAGCGCGCCGGGTGGTCGTGGTGGGCGGCGGCTACATCGGACTGGAGATGGCCGAGGCCTTCGTCCAGCGCGCCTGTGAGGTCACGCTGGTGGAGGCGTCCGACCACCTGATGCCCAGCCTCGACGGCGACGTGGCCGCCCCGCTGGTGGACGCGTTGGGCGGGCTGGGCGTGGACGTGCGGGTGTCGACGCCGCTCGAGGCCGTGGAGGATGGCGCGGTGGTGGCGGGCGGCCAGCGGATCCTCGCCGACCTCGTGGTGGTGGGCCTCGGCATCCGGCCCCGCACGGAGCTCGCCCGGGACGCGGGCATCGCCCTCGGCGTCAAGGGCGCCATCCGGGTCGACCGGCGCCAGCGGACCAGCGCCGAGGGCGTGTGGACGGCGGGCGACTGTTGTGAGTCGTTCCACATGGTGGCCCAGGCGCCGGTCCACATCGCGCTGGGGACGGTGGCCAACAAGCAGGGCCGCGTGGCCGGCATCAACATGGGTGGCGGCTACGCGGCCTTTCCCGGCGTGCTCGGTACCGCGGTCACCAGGGTGTGCAGCATCGAGATCGGGCGCACCGGGCTGTCGGCCCGCGAGGCCGACCAGCACGGCTTCGCCTACGTCGAGGCGTCGGTCGAGGGCGAGAGCCGGGCGGGCTACCTGCCCGAGCGCAAGAAGCTGACGCTCAAGGCGCTGGCCGAGCGGGGCAGCGGGCGCCTCCTCGGCGCGCAGATCGTGGGGCAGGAGGGCGCGGCCAAGCGCATCGACGTGCTGGCCACCGCCATCCAGGCCGGCATGGCCGTCGACGACGTGGTCGAGCTCGACCTCGGCTACGCCCCGCCCTTCGGCCCGGTGTGGGATCCCGTCCACCTGGTGGCCCGAAGGCTGCTCTCAGAACTGCGACAGTTCACGTAAAGGAAACAGTCGCGAATTTGACGCGAAACATCGCGTCATCATCCTTTCGCCAGCCTTGACCGCCAGCGAAAGGAATGGGGATGGAGTTGGATCCTGGCGATACCGCTTGGATGCTGGCCGCGACAGCCTTCGTGCTGTTCATGACGCCGGGGCTCGCGCTCTTCTACGGGGGGATGGTGCGGGCCAAGAACGTCCTCGGCATGCTCATGCAGAACATCTTCGCCATGGGCCTGCTGGCGGTGCTGTGGGCGGCGATTGCATTCACGCTGGCCTTCGGCGACGCGGGGGACGGGGGGTTCATCGGCAACTTCGACTACGCGTGGATGAAGGACGTCGGCCCGGCACTGTCGACCCAGTCGTTCTTCCAGGACACGCTGCTGCTCGCGATCCCGTTCGTGCTGTTCTGCGCGTACCAGATGACCTTCGCCATCATCACTCCCGCCCTCATCACGGGGGCCACGGCCGACCGGCTCAAGTTCGGGTCCTATGTGGTGTTCATCGGCGCCTGGCTGATCCTGGTGTACGCCCCCATCGCCCACATGGTGTTCGGCGGCGGCTGGCTCGCCGAGCAGGGAGCGCTGGACTTCGCGGGCGGCGCGGTCGTCCACATGAACGCCGGCGCCGCGGCGCTGGCGGTCGTCCTGCTCATCGGGCGCCGGAAGGGCTACCCGGACACGCCGATGCCGCCCCACAACCTGCCCATGACCGTGCTCGGCACCGGCATCCTGTGGTTCGGTTGGGCGGGCTTCAACGCCGGCTCGGCACTGGCCGCCAATGGCGTCGCCGGCCAGGCCATCTTCAACACCTTCGCGGCCGCCTCGGCCGCCATGCTCGGCTGGCTCCTGGTCGAGCGCATCAAAGACGGCCACGCCACCACGCTGGGCGGTGCGTCCGGTGCCGTGGCCGGGCTGGTGGCCATCACGCCGTGCGCGGGCTTCGTCGGCGGCATGGCGCCGATCTACATCGGCCTCATCGCCGGGGCCGTCTGCTACCTGGCGCTCGGCATCAAGAAGGCGTTCGGCTTCGACGACAGCCTCGACGTCGTCGCCGTGCACCTGGTGGGCGGCCTGGCAGGCGCGCTGCTGCTGGGCCTGTTCGCCGACTCGGCCATCAACCCCGCGGTGGTACACGAGGGGCTGTTCCTGGGCGGCGGCGTCACCCTGCTGGGCGACCAGGCGCTGGCGTCGGTGGTCACGCTCGCCTACTCGTTCGTCGTCAGCCTGATCATCGCCAAGGTCATCGACCTCGCCCTCGGCCTCCGGGTCACCGAAGAGGACGAGGACACTGGCCTCGACCTGTCCCAGCACGCCGAAGTCGCTTACGCGGACTGACCGGGAGGATCGCCGTTGAAGCTCATCACCGCCATCGTCAAGCCGTTCAAGCTCGACGACGTGAAGTCGGCGCTCAAGGACGCCGGGGTCACCGGCATGACGGTCACCGAGGTCCAGGGGTTCGGCCGCCAGGCCGGGCACACCGAGGTCTACCGGGGCGCCGAGTACACCATCGACTTCGTTCCCAAGGTGCGGCTGGAGATCCTGGCCGACGACGGGGACGTCGAGCGGCTGACCGATGTCATCGCCGAGTCGGCCCGCACCGGCAAGATCGGCGACGGCAAGGTCTGGGTCACCACGGTGGAGCGGGCCCTCCGCATCCGCACGGGTGAGCTGGACTCCGACGCTTTGTGAACAGCATGTTGCCGGGCCGCTCCCCCCGGGGGGAGCGGCCCGGTCGCGCCGGTACGCTCGCCGCCAGCGATGACGATCCTCGACACCCGGGCCCAGCTCGCCGCCGACGACTCGCTGGTCGGGCGTGAGCTGTGCGACGCCTGGACCGCCGAGGTCGACCGCTGGCTGCGGGAGCTGCACACCACCGCGGTCGAGGGCAGCGACCCGAAGGGCATCGCGCTGGTGGCCGTGGGCGGCTACGGGCGGGGCGAGCTGTCGCTGCAGTCGGACATCGACGTCCTGTTGTTGCACGCGGGCCGGCCCGACATCGGCGTTCTGGCCGACCGCCACTGGTACCCGATCTGGGACGCCCGGCTGAAGCTGGGCCACGCCGTGCGCACAGTGAAGGAGGCGCTGGCGCTCGCGGCCGACGACCTCGACACCGCCACCGGCCTGCTCCAGGCCCGCCACCTCGGCGGTGACCAGGCGCTGACCGACGAGCTGAGCCGCAAGGCCGAGCTGCAGTGGCGCAAGCGGGCCAAGCGCTGGCTCACCGCCCTCCTGGACCGGGTGCGCGAGCGCCACCGGCGGGCGGGCGAGGTCGCGTTCCTGCTCGAGCCCGACCTCAAAGAGGGCCGGGGCGGGATGCGCGACGTCCAGGCGCTGGCCTGGGCCCAGAGCGCGCGCTCGATCCTGTGGGACGACGACCACGCCAGCCTCGGCGGCGCCTACGACACGTTGCTGGGCGTGCGGGTCGAGCTGCACCGGCGCACGGGCCGGCCGGGCGACCGCCTGCTGCTCCAGGAGCAGGATGCGGTGGCCGCGGCGCTCGGCTGTCCCGACGCCGACGTGCTGATGCGCACCGTGGCCCATGCCGCCCGCACCATCGCCTGGACCAGCGACGACGCCTGGGCCCGCATCGAGAGCTCGCTGGTGGGCCCGCTGGCCCGGGCCCGGAGGGAGCGGGCGCTCGGCGGCGGCCTGTACCTGCGGGACGCCGAGGTCCACGTGGCGGACGACGTCGACGTGGGTTCCGACCCCGCGGTACCGCTGCGCGCCGCGGCGGCGGCCGCCCGCCAGGGCACCCAGCTCGACCGGCGCACCCTCGCCCGGCTGGCCGCCGAGG
>JBKPRV010000489.1:0-15722 GCA_046734715.1 Actinomycetota bacterium
GGCCGTGGGTGTGCGAGCCGATGGTGACGAGGCCGGTGTCCACCGCCTCGCCGGCCGCCGCCCATGAGAGCGGGCGGCCCCCGCCGGGGAAGGCACGGCCTCGCTCCACATGACCGGTCGCCAGGTAGAACACGGCCGGGATGCGGTGGCGGGCCAGGATGGGCAGCACCACGTCCACCAGATCGTCGGTGCCGTCGTCGAAGGTGACGACGACGGGGTCGAAGGGCGGGCGTTCGTCCGCCGGCTCGGTCACGATGTCCAGCCCCTCGTCGAGGGTGACGGCGCGGCCCCGGTCGGCCAGCCACGCCATCTGCGTGTTGAACATGGACGCGGGCATGTCCATCTCGTCGGCAGCGCTGCGCCCGCCCACCCGGTGGTAGAGCAGCACGACAACGCCGGGCTGCGGCGGGTGCAGTCGATCGGCCAGCACCGCCGCTTCCTTCATGGTTCGCCCGGCGACGGCGTGCTGGCCCACGGCGCCACCCTAGTGAAATCGATACCACCGCCGCCCGTGGGCGCGACACCCGTCGCTTGCGGGGCGTCGAAGGGCGAGCGGTGATACCAAGAGGTGCAGAACCTCGTGCTGTCGTTACGCCGGTTCGCGGGCGACCTGGCCGGCGCGCCCTGCGACCGGCTCGCAGTGCTCCCGCCGACGAGCCGTAGTGTGGCGCGCATGACCGGGCTGGGGAAGGCCGCCGACCGCAAGCCGGAGCGGCGCCGGCTGGCGGCCGTGGGCGTGTTCGGCTGGTACCGGCGCCGGCGCAGCGACGCCCTACTCGTGTCGTTCCCCGAGTGCGGGCGCAGCTGGCTGCGGGTCATGGTGGGCCGGGCGTTCCAGCTGCACTTCGGGCTGCCCGACCACACCGATCTGTCGGAGCTGGGGCATCTGACCGAGCTCGATCGCCGGGTGCCGGGGGTGCTGGTGACCCACGACGACGACGCCCGATCCAAGCCGCCCGCCGAGGTCGAGCGGGACAAGTCCCGTTACCGCCACCGGCGCGTGGTGCTGCTGGTGCGCGACCCCCGCGACGTGATCGTCTCGCTGTACCACCAGATGAGCGCGCGGCGCGACCGTTACCACGGCACGCTGGCCGAGTTCGTGAACCAGCCGGTGGGCGGGTTCGCCTCGCTGCTGGCGTCTTATGACGCCTGGGCCGCGGCCCTGGACGTGCCCGCCGCCCTGCTGGTGGTCCGCTACGAGGACCTGCACGCCCGGCCCGAGGCCGAGCTGGCCCAGGTCCTGGCGTTCCTCGGGGTCGCCGCCACCCCCGCCACCGTGGCCGATGCGGTCGAGTACGGCTCGTTCGCCAACCGGCGCCGCCTGGAGGAGTCCGGCCGGGCCGCCTCCGACCGACTGCGCCCGGGCCGCGTGGGCCATGTCGGGACCTACCAGACCCGGCGAGGCACGGTGGGCTTGTTCCGCGACGAGCTGGATCCCCACCAGATCGCCCACCTCGACCGGATGATGGCGGAGTCGTCCACCCTGGTGTTCGGCTACGGGCCGTGAGCGACGCCCGGCCCCAGTTCGTAGGCTCGGCGGCGATGTCCGACTTCAACGCCAGCATCATCGACGAGTTCCGGGCCAACGAGGGCAAGGTCGGCGGGCCGTTCAAGGGCGCGCCGATGCTGCTGCTCCACACCACCGGCCGGCGCAGCGGGACCGAGCGGGTGAACCCGCTCGTCTATTGGCCCGAGGGCGACCGGATGGTGATCTTCGCCTCCAAGGGCGGAGCCCCCACACACCCCGACTGGTACCGCAACCTCATGGCGCAGCCCGACACCACGGTCGAGGTCGGCACCGACACGGTCCCCGTGCATGCCCGGGAGACCGAGGGCGACGAGCGTCAGGACCTGTTCGACCGCATCACCGCGGTCATGTCGGGGTTCGCCGACTACCAGGCCAAGACCAGCCGCATCATCCCCGTGATCATGCTGGAGCGCCGGGACGGCTGAGCCCGCGACCGTCGAGTCGCGCTGGGTGCTGCACGTCGACCTCGACGAGTTCCTCGCCGCCGTCGAGGTGGCCCGGCACCCCGAGCTGCGGGGCAAGCCGGTGGTCGTCGGCGGCGCGGGCGACCCCACGCAGCGGGCGGTGGTGGCCACCGCGTCGTACGAGGCGCGCCGCTTCGGCATCCACTCGGGCATGCCGATGCGCACGGCGGCCCGGCTGTGCCCCGACGCGGTGTTCCTGCCCTCGGACCCGCCCGCCTACGACGCGGTGTCCGAGGTGGTGATGGCCGCGCTGGCGACGCTGCCGGTGGTGGTCGAGGTGCTGGGCTGGGACGAGGCGTTCCTCGGCACCCTGTCGGACGACCCCGAGGTACTGGCGGCCGAGGTCCGGCAGGTGGTGCGGGACGCGGCCGGTCTGGAGTGCTCGGTCGGCATCGGCGACAACCGGTTGCGGGCCAAGATCGCCACCGGGTTCGCCAAGCCCGCGGGTGTGTTCCGCCTGACCAAGCACAACTGGGTGGAGGTCATGGGCGATCGGCCCCCGGACGCCCTGTGGGGTGTCGGCGCCAGGACGGCCGCCAAGCTCGAGGCCATGGGCATCACCAGCGTGGTCGGCCTGGCCCGCGCCGACCCCGAGGCCCTGGCCGCCCGCTTCGGTCCCACCATGGGCCCCTGGTACCGCATGCTGGCCTTCGGCGTGGGCGGCGCCGAGGTGACCGCGGCCCCCTACGTCCGCAAGTCCCGCAGCCGCGAGGTCACGTTCCAGCAGAACCTGACCCGCCGCGCCGACCTCGACGCCGAGATCCGCACCCTGGCTCGCCGCGTCGCCGACGACGTGGCCGAGGAGGGCCGCCCCGCGGTCCGGGTGGCGGTCAAGGTCCGCTTCGCCCCGTTCTTCACCCACACGCGCAGCGTCCCCCTGCCCACTCCCACGGCCGACCCGACCGCCATCGAGCGCGCCGCCCTCCAGGCCCTGGCCCGCTTCACCCTCACCCGTCCCGTCCGCCTCCTCGGCGTCCGCGCCGACTTCCCCGCTCCCGACTGACCCGCCCGGTCAGCCGGTCAGTCGGTGGGGAGGTCCAGGACGACCTTGGCGACGCCGTCGGCGCGAGAGGCGAAGAGCGCGTAGGCGTCGGGGCCGGTTTCGAGCGGGAAGCGGTGGGTGACGATGGCGCCGGGGTCGAGGCGGCCCGAGGTGGTGAGGGGGATGAGCGCCGGCAGCTCGGCCTGGACCGAGCACAGGCCGATGGTGAACTCCAGGCACTTGAGCTGGGCCATAAGCATGTTGAACGAGTAGGTGGGGCTCTGGCTGACGCCGACCACGGACACCCGGCCGCAGCGACCGGCCAGGTCGGTGGCCAGCCCGATGGTGGCGTCGGCGCCCACCGCCTCGATGACCACGTCGGCGCCCCGGCCGCCGGTGAGGGCGAGGACTTCGCTGCGGGGGTCGCCCTCCACCGGGACCGCGCCCAGGCTCGCTGCCAGGGCGCGGCGCGACTCGACCAGGTCGACCGCCAGCACCCGCGAGGCGCCCATGATCAGCGCCGACGCCGCCGCCATCAGGCCCACCGGGCCGAGGCCGACCACCGCCACCGTGTCGCCGGGGGCGATGCGGCCGAGGCGGGCGCCGTACCAGCCGGTGGGGGCGTTGTCGGTGAGGACCAGCGCGGCGTCGTCCGACATGCCGTCGGGCATCGCCACCAGGTTCATGTCGGCCGCGGGCACGGCGATGGCCTCGGCCTGGCAGCCGCCCAGCGCGTGGCCCACCCCGTAGACGCCGCCCTCGCCGAAGTTCTCGCACAGGAACACGACGCCCCGGCCACAGGGGGCGCACCGCCCGCAGCCCACCGACGCCGGCACCAGCACGCGGTCCCCGGGCGCGAAGCGGGTCACGGCCGGGCCCACCTCCAGCACCTCGCCCACGGCCTCGTGGCCGATGGAGTAGCCGGTCCCGCCGCCGAAGCCGTGGCCCCCGTAGATGTGCAGGTCGCTGCCGCAGATGCCGGCCGAGCGGACCCGCACCACCGCGCCGCGCTCACCGGGCAGCGCGGGGTCGGGCACCGACTCGTAGCGGACGTCCTGCGGGCCGTGGTAGGTGAGCGCCTTCATCCGCCGGACGCTAGGGGAACTGCCGGGTCAGGGCAGGTGTCCCATCCGGTAGTGGTCGGTGGCCACGCTGGGCGCGAGGTGGGTGAGCTGCCACAGCACCCGGTCACCGCAGAGGGCCGTCGGGTCACTTGACACGCGTCGCCGCCGACCGCGCCACTACCCTCCGTCCACTGGGACAGGAGGCGAAGGTGATGTCCGCAGTTGCGGGAGTCGTCCAGGGACTGGCGGTCGCGGCGACGGGTGCGGTGCTCGGATTCCTGGTCGGCGGGCCGATCGGAGCGGTGATCGGCGGCGTGCTGCTGGGCGCGTTCGCCATCCCCTACGGGTGGGCGGTGGCGCGGGGCGAGATGTACGCGGGCGATGCGCTCGGGGTGTGGCGGGCCGTCCTCGACGCCACCTGGAGCTCGCTCAACACGGCGGCGGCCGCCCTCTACTACGGCGTGCACCGGCTCACCGGCAACACCCACAACCTGGCCCGGACCAGGCGCAGCGGGGCCATCTGGCTCGACCGCGGAGTCGTGACCAAGTACGCCACCACCATCGGCACGGTCAAGGCCGGCTCCGACGACCACATCGACCGGCACGAGATGCTGCACGTCTTCCAGGCCCGGCTGTTCGGACCGCTTTACCTGCCGCTGGTGGGGCTCAACTACGTCCTGGCCACGATCATCCCCTATTGGCTGCTGCTCGAGCACCGGCCGATCACCGGCTTCGGGTCCTACTTCGAGAACGGCGTGTACCCGAACGTGTGGAACGAGCTGTGGGCCTACAAGGCCACGGCGAGGCGACCGACGGCGACGCCGAGCGCACCGGCCGTCTAGCGATCCAGGGAAATTCGCAGGTCAGGCCCCTTCGCGGGCGCAAGTGCGAGATACTGGACGTGGGCGAGGCCACTCGGGCGTCCCGCCCGTCGTTCGGGTGGCCACGCCCTCACCATGGCCGCACCACGGGCCCGGACGGCCGCGGCTCCACGGCGGCTCGCAGGAGCGGGAGCCGGCTCAGGTGATGCGCCGGCCGCTGATGCGGTCCGGCACCAGGCGCATCCAATGGGGCTTGTCGCCCCGCGCCCACGGCGCGAGCGGCAAGCCCGCCACACGCTCCAGCGTCTCCGCGTCGTAGGGCGTGACCTCCTGCAGGCGGCCGCCCACCATGACGCTCCATCCGGTGCGGCTCTGGCGGTCGAAGTGGTCGATCTCGAACACGACCCGCCCCCGGGGCCCGGCCTGGAGCTTGGTGCCCTCGGCGGTGCGGAACACCACCGCGTCCCCGTCGAGCGCGTAGTTGACCGGGAACAGCGCGGGGCTGCCCCCGTCGACCACTGCGAGCCGCCCGATCTCCTCGGCCGCCAGCAAGCGGCGGCACTCGTCCGGATCGATGATCTCGAGCCCGGTGCGGGCGTCGATCGTCCGCTTCATGCTTCGTCCTCCTCTTCGGGCGGCATCACGACCACGGGGCAGGGCGCGTGCCGGGCCACGTGGTCGGACACCGAGCCGAGCAGCAGCCGCCCGAACCCACCCAGGCCTCGCCGCCCGACCACGATCAGGCTGGCGCCCTCGGCCGCGTCCAGCAGGCTGGCGGCCGGACCGCCACCGACCACCCGGCGCTCGACCGCGACCCCGGGCGCTTTGGCCACGGCTTCGTCCACCATGCCGTCGACCAGCGCTCGGGCGGCCTGGTCCAGCGCCTCGGTGTCGTAGGGGTAGCCACCCGGGGCGGGCCCGACGATGGCGGGCACCTCCCAGGCGTGGAGCACCGTCACGCCCGCCCCGCGCCGGCCGGCCTCGGCCAGCGCCCAGCGCAGCGCGGTCCGGGACGAGGGCGACCCGTCCACGCCCACGAGCACCCGGCCGCCCTCGGGCCGGTCGTCGGGCCCGACCGGGTTGTGCACGACGGCCACGGGGCAGCGTGCGTGGTGCAGCACCTGCTGGCTCACCGACCCGAGGTGCAACCCCGGGAACCCACCAGCCCCCCGGGCCCCCACCACCAGGAGCGCGGCATCCTTGGCCGCCTCCAGCAGCCCGGGCGCCGGCAGGTCGCACGGTGTCCGGCGTGCGACCTGCACGGCAGCCTCGGCCCCGAGCGCGTCCTCGACGGCAGCCTGCAGGGCGCGGTCGGCGTGGGTGTCGTCATAGTGGGGGTCGAAGCGCCACTCGCCGTCGGCGTGATGCTGGCTGAACAGATCCCACACCAGCACCGCGACGACCTCGGCCCCCATGAGCCGGGCCTCACCCGCCGCCCACCGCAGCGCATCCGCGCTGTGCGACGACCTGTCGACCCCGACGACGATCTCGGCCATGCCCCCACCATGCCGCCTATCACCCTCGCGCGAAAGGGACCAAGGTCCCCAGGCCGTCAGCCGGGCCGCTCGACCAGGGCGCGCTTGAGGACCTTGCCGGACTCGTTGCGGGGGAGGGTGGGGACGGCGGTGAAGTGGACCGGGATCTTGTAGGGGGCCAGGTGCTGGCGGCACAGGGCCTCGAGGTCGGCGGGGGGTGGGAGGCCGGCGGTGGGGTCGGTGGGGATGCACCAGGCCCAGGGGACCTCGCCCAGGCGGTCGTCGGGGACGCCGGCCACCGCGGCGTCAGCGACGCCGGGGGCCAGGCGGAGGACCTCCTCGACCTCGGCCGGGTGCACCTTGAGGCCGCCGCGGTTGATCATGTCGGAGACGCGGCCCTCGATCCACACGAAGCCGTCGTCGTCGATGGTGGCGATGTCGCCGGTGCGGAACCAGCCGTCCGGGGACAGGCGGTCGCCCAGGTCGGCGCCCGGGACCAGGCCCGGGGTGCGGACCCACAGCTCGCCGGAACCGTCCGTGCGCACCTCGACGCCGGCGTGGGGACGGCCCACCGAGCCCAGCTTGGCGTCGCCGAACGCCTTGGCGTCGGCGGTGGTCACGCCCACCACCTCGCCGCCCAGCTCGGTCTGGCCGTAGCCGTTGAGCACCACGATGCCGAACCGGTCGCGGAAGCGGCGGGCCTGGAGCGGGGACAGCGGGGAGGCGATGCTGCGGACGTAGCGCAGCGGGGCGAGGTCGTCGATCTCCTCGTCGTCGGCCAGCATCACCATGGCGGCCGGGGGCAGGACCGTCGAGCGGATGGCGAACCGGCGGACCAGCGCGGCAAAACGGCGGGTGTCGAAGCCGTCCATCAGCACGACCGGGGCGCCCACCCGGAAGGCGAACAGGACCTGGTAGATGCCGGCCCACACCGACAAAGGGACCGGGATCAGGTTGGGCATCGGCGGACGGGCGGGCGACGACGGGCCCGTTCGCAGCGTGCCGATGACCTTGTCCAGCAGGGCGAGGACCCGCTCGTGGGTGAGGGGGATGGCGACGGGCGCGCCGGTGGTGCCCGAGGTGAACGAGAGCAGGGCCACGGACGGGTCGCAGCGGCCGGAGCCGGTGGCTCCCGGGCGGGTCAGCACCCGAGGGCCGGCGAGCGAGACCAGCGTGCGGTCGCCGAACCGGGCCTCGTCCGCCGGCGTGGTGACCACGACCGCGGGGTCGACGTCGGCCAGCACGCGGCCCAGCTCGGTGGCGGTCTGGCGGGGGTTCAGGGCGACGTACACGCCGCCGGCGCGCCACACCCCGAACAGGGTGGCCACCAGGTCGAGGCCGTCGGGGAGCAGGACGCCCACCACCGAGCCCGGCCCCACGCCCGCGTCGGCCAGGGCGCAGGCGATGTCGTCGGACCGGTCCCGCAGAGCCGACCACGAGTGGTCGGTGCCCGCGAGGTGGACGGCCAGGTCGTCGCCGCCCCGGGGCAGCAGGTCGACCAGGCTCACACCTGCCACCGAGGCTCCCGCTTCTCGGCGAACGCCGCCGGGCCCTCGGTCTGGTCGGGGTGACCCCATAGCGACACCAGCTCGGCCGCGCCCGCCTTGCAGGCGTCGGTCAGGCCCAGCTCGAGGGCACCCCACAGCGCCCGCTTGGTGGCGGCCATGGCCGCAGGGCTGTTGCGGGCGATGGTCTCCCCCAGCTCCTGGGCCCGCTCCCGCAGCCGCTCGGGCGGGTCGACCACCTCGCTGACCATCCCCAGCTCGTAGGCCCGGGCCGCGGGCATGCGCTCGTACCGCCCGACCAGCGCCATGCGCATCACCGCCTCCGCCGGCATCTTGCGCATGAGCCCGATGGCCTCCACCGACACCACCTGGCCGATCGACGTGTGGGGGTCGAAGAACTGGGCGTCGGAGGCGCAGATCACGATGTCGGCATCGGCCACCCAGTGGAAGCCGCCGCCCGCACAGATGCCGTTCACGGCGGTGATGACCGGCTTGTCCACGCCCTGGTGCCAGGAGGTGAAGTGGAGGTCCCAGTCCTCCATGCCCTGGCGGTAGCGCTCCATCCCCACGCCGTCCGACGCGATCTCCGACACGTCGACGCCGGTCTGGAACGCCCGCCCGTTGCCGGTGTGGACGATCGCCCGCACCTCGGGATCGGCGTCGAGCTCCAGCCAGGCGGAGGCGAACTCGTCGCGCATGGCCGCGTTCATGGCGTTGAGCTGGTCGGGCCGGTTGTTGATCAGCCAGCCCACCGGCCCGTGGCGTTCGACGATCAGGTGCTGGTAGTCGCCCACCGGGGCTCCCTTCCTTGGAACGTCCGCGGATAGGTCAGGTGGTCTCGTGTCGCGATGCTGCGTTGCCTGGAGCCCTCGCGGGCGAGCTGCGGTCCGGCCGCCAAATCGCGGACTCTTGGGCTGTGGCTCACGCCCGATCCGGTCGGGCTCTGGCTCCGGGCGGCGCGGCCGCCACTCCAGCGCGTCCCACAGCCCCCGCTTGATGGCGGCCAGCACGGCGGGGTCGGTGCGGGCGATGGCCTCGCCCAGCTGCTGGGCCCGCGCCCGCAGCGCCTCGGGGGCGACCACCTCGGACAGGATCCCCAGCTCGAAGGCCCGCGCCGCGCCGATCCGCTCGTGGCGGCCGGCCAGGGCCATGCGGGTGACGGCCTCCATGGGGGACTTCCTCGCCAGCCCGATGACCTCGTAGGCCGACACCTGCCCGATCGACACGTGGGGATCGAGGAACGTGGCCCGGTCCGACGCGATCACGATGTCGGCGTCGGCCACGAAGTGCAGCCCGCCGCCCGCACACACGCCGTTGACGGCGGCGATCACCGGCTTGGACACCTGGTTGTGCCAGGCGGTCAGCCGCAGCTCGGCGCGACGTGTGCGGCGGGACTGCTCGCGCAGGGCGTCGGGGTTGCGGGCCAGCTGGGCCACGTCCAGCCCGGTCTGGAAGGCGGAGCCGTTGCCGGTGTTGACGATCACCCGCACCTCGGGGTCGTCCTCCAGCGCCCGCCACGCGGTCTCCAGCCCGTCGAGCATGGCCGCGTCCAGCGCGTTGCCCTGCGCGGGCCGGTCGAACACCAGCCAGCCGACCGGACCGTCCCGGCGCATCTCCAGGCCCGCAGTCACGAGCGCGGCACGTCCTGCCAGGCCGCCCCCTGCCAGGGGTCGGGCTCCCGGGGCAGGCCGAGGACCCGCTCGCCGATCACGTTCTTGTTCACCTCGGTGGTCCCGCCCTCGATGGTGTTGGCCCGGCTGCGCAGCATGCCCTTGACCTCGGCCGGCAGCCGGTCGCCGGACCAGGCCGCGGCGCCCGGGCCCAGCAGGTCGCACGCCGCCAGCTGGATGCGCTGGTTGAGGTCACCCTGGTGGACCTTGCCCACCGAGCTCTCCGGTCCCGGGGGCCGGCCCGCACCCAGGCCGGCGCGCACCCTGGCGTTGGTCCAGCCCCGGATGCGCTCCTCGGCCCACAGCCCCACCACCCGCTGGCGCACGACCGGGTCGGACCAGCGCCCGGTGCGCCGGGCCAGGGTGAGCAGAGCGTCGGCCCCGGACCCGCCGATGCGGTCGACCCCGCCCGAGCCCGCGCCCGCGACCATCTGGCGCTCGCCCGACAGCGTGGCCCCGGCCACCCGCCAGCCGTCACCGGGCGCACCGACCCGCTGCGCGTCGGGGACCCGCACGCCGTCGAGGAACACCTCGTCGAAGTCGACCTCGCCGGTGATGTGACGCAGCGGGCGGACGTCGACGCCGGGGAGGCGCAGGTCGACCAGGAAGTAGGTGATGCCCTTGCGCTTGGGCACCGAGGGATCGGTGCGGGCCAGGCACACGGCCCAGTCCGACACGTGCGCCCAGGTGGTCCACACCTTCTGGCCCGTGAGCACCCACTCGTCGCCGTCGCGCTCGGCCCGGGTCGCCAGCGAGGCCAGGTCCGAGCCCGCCCCCGGCTCGGAGAACAGCTGACACCAGCGCTCCGTGTTGTCGACGATGCGCGGCAGCCAGCGCAGGCGCTGGTCCTCGGTGCCGTGGGCGAACAGCGCGGGCGCGCACAGGTTGAGGCCGAGCGGGTTGAGCCGGCCGAGGTTGTACGGCGCCAGGACGCCCTGGACCGCCCGGGCGAGCTCCGGCGGCAGGTCGAGGCCGCCGTAGGCCACGGGCCAGGTGGGCGCGACCAGGCCCGACGCCGCGAACGCCGGGTACCAGGCCTCGTAATCGGCGAACGACCGCACCTCGCGCACGGCCGCGGGACCACCCCGCTCGGCCGCCGAGCGCCAGGCCGCGGGCAGGCTGTCCTCCACCCAGGCCCGGACCGTGGCCACCGCCTCGCCCTCGGGCGTGGTGGCGTCGAGCGCAAGGGTCACCGGCCGGTGAACCCCGGGTCGCGCTTGTCCACGAACGCCCGCAGGCCCTCACGGAAGTCCTCGCTGCGGCTCGACAGCTCCAGGGCGAAGGCCTCGTCCCGCAGGTGGGCGTCGAGCGTGCGCTCGGCGGCGGTATGCAACAGCCACTTGGTGAGCCCCAGGGCCACGGTGGGACCGGCGGCCAGCCGTAGGGCCAGCGCCTCGGCTTCCCCGTCGACCTCGGCCGCGGGCACTGCCCGGTGGGCCAGGCCCCACTGGACGGCCTCGGCGCCCGACAGCTCGCGCCCCAGCATCAGCAGCTCCCGGGCCCGCGCCAGTCCCACCAGCCGGGGCAGCAGCCAGGTGCCACCGGAGTCGGGGGTGAAGCCCCGCTGCGTGAACGGCTCCCACACCCGGGCGTCGTCGGCCAGCACCAAGAAGTCGGCAGCGGCCGCCAGATGCAGGCCGATGCCCGCCACCCAGCCCCGGGCCGCCACCACCACCGGGACCTGGGTGGTGCACACCACGGGGATCAGCCGGTGGGCGGTGGACGGCAGCCGCCGCTGGATCGACCCGACCCGGGGCCGCGGCGCGCCCTCGGCGTTGCGACCCACGATGTCGAACCCGGAGCAGAAGTGGTCGCCCTCGGCGGTGACCAGCACGGCCCGCACCGCCTCGTCCTGCCCGGCCGCCTCGACGCCGGACACGAGGGTGGCGACCATGGCGTCGTCGAGCGCGTTGCGCCGGTCCGGCTTGTCGAGGTGCAGCCGCAGCACGCCGTCGTCCCGGCGCTCGACCCGGACGTGCTCAGCCACGGTCCCACCGGGCCGCGATCTCGTCCAGGGCCCCCTGGAGGTCGGTGGCCCGGCCGGGCGGTTCGGGCAGCCGCACCGGTCCCGTCACCCGGGACGGCAGCAGCACGGTGGCGTGGCCGGGGGTCGTGACCTCGCCCCGCTGGTTGACGCACGCCAGGTCGAGGTCGACCGCCGGCCGGTCGCCGTCGGCCAGGTAGCGGCGGGCCACCGTGCCCCGCACCCACTGGGTGTCGCCCACGTAGTTGAACAGGCGGAACTCGCAGTCCAGCTCCCACAGCCAGGCGTCGTCGCCCATCCAGTCGGTGCACAGGTGGATCAGCCAGGTCTCCCGCATGCGCCCGTAGTCGAACGTGGTCGGGTTGCCGGACCGGCGGGCGAACTCGGGGTCCCAGTGGACCCGCTGCATGACGTCGGGGACGTTGTGCTCGTCCCGCTGGAAGAACCGGGGGATGCGCCGCCGGTTGGCCGCCGCCAGCCCCAAAGCCTTCACGCCGTAGAGGCCCATGCCCATGCCCACATGCCAGCAGATCATGTCGGTCACGGTGAGCGGGCCCTTGACCAGCGGGCCCACCTCGTCGCCCTCGGCCACGTCCTCCCACCAGCGCGGCTCGGCGCCCCGGGGCCGCTCGGCCGCGTACTGAGATTCGATGGCCGCGATCTCATCGTCCGTGTAGGACGCGGGCTCGACGGCGTCGTACTTGCCCCGCTCCCGTGCGGCCGTGCGCTCGGTCCGCACCATGAGCCGGTACTGGGCCGCCAGCAGCGGGCCGTCGGCCTCGCGGAACACCTGTCCGGTCCACTCGTGGACCGCCCGGCCCGCGAACTCGCTGGGCTTGTCGAGCACGGCGACCAGGGCGTTGCGCCGGGACACCGGCCGCAGCGGCCGCAGCGGCGCCCACCACTCCCGGGCGCTGGCCGCGTAGAAGGCGTGGACGCCCCGCAGCGGGTCGCCCTTGAGCAGCGCCCGGGTGTCGTCGTCCAGCTCGCGCACCTCGTCGTCGCCGACCAGCGTGTCCCCGCCCACCAGCGGGGGCGGCGCCAGCGGTCCCTCCCAGCGGGTCTTGGCCGCGTACTCGGGCTCGCACCACAGCGGGTTGCCGTCGCCGTAGGCCTCGGCCACGTGGCGGAACGTGTCGGTGGTGGGCAGCGAGTAGTGCGGCGACATCGGATGCGGCTCGGCCACGCCCACCCGGGCCCGCAGGCGGGCGATGCCGTGGTCGGTGATGCGACCGTCGGTGGCGCCCATCAGACCTCGTCCAGCGGCCGGCGGTCGGCCTCCGTGGGCTGGCGCCCGAGCCGCAGCGGCGCCAGCGCGGCGTCCACCATCACCGTCCGCTCCCACGACGCGCCCAGGTCGACCAGCACCTTGCGCCAGCCGTCGAGCTCGCCGCCCCCGTGCCACGCCTGCTCGAACCCGGCCCACGTGGCCCAGTCGGGACAGGCCCACAGCAGCACGCACTCGTCGTCGGCGCGCATGGCGGTGCGGAAGGCGCCCACACATGTCAGGCCCTCCCCCGCGTACGCGGCCTCGCCCTGGGCGCGCACCGCGGCCAGCAGGTCGAACGCCCGCCCCGGCGGGACCCGCACGATCTCGTGGCAGTACGGCTCGCCTCTCACCCCCGCAGCACACAGCTCCGAGATGGACCGGCTCTGCTCGTCCGGCACCAGGATGCGGTCCAGGCCGCCCCGGCGCAGCGACGAGGCCACCGCCCACCACTCGGCCAGCGACGGGTCCTGGTCGCGGCCGCCCGCGGTCTCGTGGGCCAGGTTGGTGGCCAGACCGTCCCAGCCGTCCAGCTCCCACAGGTTGACCACCTCGGGCCAGCGCCCGGTCGACCCCACCGTCGACCAGACGCCGTAGCACAGCTGGTTGCGCTCCCGGATGCCGACCGGCACCCAGTTGGCGGTCATGTGGTGCTGGTAGCGGGCGCGGTTGTGCCCCACGATGTCGATCAGCTCGTGGATGTAGACCTTGGTCACGACGGCCGGTTCGAGGGCCACTCGGGCCGGTGATAGCCGTCGAAGCGCAGCTCACCGCCCCGCAGCTCCCGGATGGTGAGGAAGTCGCCCTTGTAGCCCTTGTGGTCGTGCGGCCCGAACTGGACGTAGGTGGCGGGGCCGCCGTTGGTGGCCGGCATCCACCGGATCCGCTCCAGGCCGTCACGCACCCAGCGGGGCTCGGGGATGGCGGCGTTGGCGATGCCGTGGATGGCGGCCCGGGCGGTGTCGTACGCCAGCGCCACCACCACGTTGCGGGTGGTGCGCCCGAAGCGACGCTCGAAGCGGCTCACCATGGCGTTGTAGTTGGGATTGGCGCCGTCCTCGCCCAGCTGGTCGACCCCGTGCCAGCCCTCCAGGCCCTCGGCCCAGGCGTTGGAGTTGGAATAGAACATGAACGCCGTGCCCATCACCCGGGGCGGGTCCCAGTCGAGCGCCTTGAACGCCTCGGCGAAGTGGAACGTGGCGTAGCCGTAACCGCCGTAGTAGATGCCCTCGACGCCCAGCTCGCGCATCAGCGCCAGGTCGTCCTTGAGCCCCCGGGGGTTGGGCTCCAGCTTCACCTCGCGCATGACGGTCAGGCCCAGCTGGTAGGCGGTGTCGCGGAAGTAGTCGGCGTAGTCCTTGCCCGACGAGCCCTGCTCCCAGAACAGCCCCACCTTCTCCAGGCCCTGCGAGCGGAGCCACTGGGCGCACATCACGCCCTCGGTGGGGATGTCGCCGTTGGCCACGGTGAAGCAGTAGTCGGACGAGAACCGGTGGGCCCCGGTCCAGCCGATGCAGGGCACCTGGAGCTCGTTGGCCCGGTCCTGGACCACCAGGCAGTTGTCGCTGATCAGCGGGCCGAGGACGACCACGCACCCCTGCTCGACCAGCCAGCGGTAGCCGTGGCGCACCTTGCGGTAGTTCTCGCGGGGCAGGCCGCGGGCGTCGGCCGTCACCAGTTGGATGGGACCGCGGCTGTACACGCCCTCGTTGAGCGCGTCCTCGATGGCCAGCATGGTGGGGTCGATCCAGTCCGCCAGGAGCTGGCCCAGGTCCATGTCGATGAGTACGCCGATCTTGACCGGCTCGAAGGGGTCGCCCTGGGTCTGCACGCCGCGGGTGGGCGGGTAGATGGTGATGCCCTGCACCGCCCGGTCCCCGATGGCACCACCGCCCTCGTACCAGGCCGAGCCTTCGCCCCGGCCGCCGGCGAGGAAGCTCTCGGTGCCGAAGCGCACCGACGACACCGCCCGGTCCGCCTCGGCGATCCCGAGGTCCACCGGCGCGGGGAACATGCGGTCGGCGTAGGCCGGCTGGTCTCCCGTTGGCTCGCTCATATCCCCCTCCAGCGTCCTGAACCGCCGTTCATACTACGGTACTCTCATTCACGAGGGGGTGTCGCTATGGAGGACACAGTCGTGGCTGAAGACGTGCGAGTCGACGACCTGATCATGGTGAGCGTGGACGACCACCTGGTCGAGCCGCCCGACATGTTCGAGCAGGTCATGCCCGAACGCTGGCGCGACCGCGCGCCCCGCATCATCCGCACCAAGGAGGGCGCGGATGTGTGGACGTTCGAGGGCTCGATCATCCCGAACATCGGGCTCAACGCGGTGGCCGGCCGCCCCCGCGAGGAGTACGGCATCGAGCCCACCGCCTTCGACGAGATGCGCCCCGGCTGCTGGGACGTAGACGAGCGGGTCAAGGACATGGACGCGGGCGGCGTGCTGGGCTCGATGTGCTTCCCCTCGTTCCCCGGCTTCTCCGGCCGGCTGTTCGCCGCCACCGAGGACAAGGACCTGGCCCTGGCCGTGCTCCGGGCCTACAACGACTGGCACGTCGACGCCTGGTGCGGGGCTCACCCCGGCCGCTTCATCCCCATGGGCCTGCCGGTCCTGTGGGACCCCGACCTGGCGGCCGACGAGGTGCGGCGCCTCGCGGCCAACGGCGTGCACAGCCTCACCTTCACCGAGAACCCGGCCACGCTGGGCTACCCGTCGTTCCACACCGACCACTGGGACCCGCTGTGGCGAGCCCTGTGCGACACGGGCACGGTGCTGTCCATCCACCTGGGCTCGTCGGGCCAGCTGGCGGTGACCGCCCCCGACGCCCCCATCGACGTGATGATCACGCTCCAGCCCATGAACATCTGCCAGGCGGCGGCCGACCTGCTGTGGAGCCGGGTGATCAAGGAGTTCCCCGACATCCGCATCGCGCTGTCCGAGGGCGGGACCGGCTGGATC
>JBKPRV010000490.1:0-14870 GCA_046734715.1 Actinomycetota bacterium
ACCTCCTGGCCGTCGCCGCCAACGACGGTCGCACCGGGCGTGCGACCATCGTCGACCGCACCGGCCTCGTGGTCGCCGTCAGGCAGGAGGAGATCGGCGTCGCGTTGGCAGGGGTCTTCTTCACGCCCGACGGCGGGCATATCTTCACGACACGGTTGCCCACCGAACCGCCCAACGAGGGGCGGGGCGAGATCGTGACGTGGAACTGGCATGACGGAGGCATCGAGCAGATTCTCGATGTCCCGGCAACGATGGCATACCCCAGCCCCACAGGCGACCTGGTCGCGACCTTGGCGCCGCCGACGGCGAACGGCCAGAGCGACACCGTCGAGCTGTGGGACCCGGCCACGGCGCGCCGCGTCGCAGCCCTCGAAGGGAGCGCCGGGAGTGTATTGGACGTCGCGTTCAGCCCCGACGGAACAGGCCTCGCGACGGGCGCCATCGACGGCCTCGTGACGATCTGGGACGTGGCCTCGGGCGAGCAATTGCTCGTCCTGCGCGGGCACTACACCTTCGTCGCCTCGGTTGCGTTCAGTCCCGACGGCTCGCAGCTCGCCTCGGTCGGAGCCGAGGGCGTCGTACGCATCTGGGCGCTCGACCTGGACGATCTCGTCGAGATCGCCGAGCGTGAAGTGACCCGGACGCTCACCGACGCGGAATGCCGGCAGTATCTGCACCTCACGCAGTGCCCCTGACACGTCACCAAACCCGGCGACGTCGATCAGGTGAGACCGAACCAACCCTGATCGAAGAGAGGACCGTGCGACTCGGACCCGCAGGTGCACTAGACCTTCTCTTGACATCCAGCGGCCCACGGCTGGGATCGTTGCCCGGGGCGTGGCGGCGAGCCTGATCGCCGCCATTGCATGGAGCCGCGTGTGGCTCGGGGTCCACTGGACCTCCGACGTCGTGGGCAGCCTGGCCATCGGCGTGCTCGCCTGCGGCCTCGCCGGCAGCTGGGAGCTCACGCCTGAGGGGCGCCGAAGAGCTCACTCTCGACCTGGGAGATGACGGGTTCGAGGACGTCCTCCTCACAGGCGATCGACACCGGCGCCAGCGCCAGCTCCTCGCCCTGCAGCTCGGCCAGCGCGGCGGCGTCCGGGCCCGTCAGCGTCCGGGGATCCGCGCCACGGGTGACCTCCGCCAGCCGGTCGTGCAGGTCCTGCTCGACGTCGTCAGGATGGGCGTAGTCGTAGCCCTTCTGCCGCACGCACTCCGACCACTTCCCCAGCGCGTCGACGACCCGCGGGTCCTGGTCGATGGCCACGTCGGCGGGGTTGATGTAGGCCTGGGTCATCTCCTCGGGGCTGAAAGCCTGTTCGACGGCCTGCCGGGTGCATCCACCGGTGTGGGAGAAGTCCTCGGCCTCCAAAGTCTGGGCGAAGGTGGCTTCGCGGTCCTCACCGAGCAGGGTGTGGTCATAGGCCATTTGCTCCTGGGGCGACAGCGCCTCGTAGATCGCGATGTTCTGCTCGCCCAGCCCGAGCTCGCGGCCGGGGTGGTCGTACTGGGTGGTGATGCCAAAGCCGTACTGGGCGATGAACTCCTCGTCGGAGAGGCCAGGCTGGCTCTTGTCGGCGTCCATACCCTCCTTGACCCGCTCGAAGTCGACCGGCACGTACTCGAAGCCGGCCGCGGTCATGCAGTCGCCGATGAGGCCCTCGACCGTCTCGACCTTGGCGGCGAGCTGGTCCATGCTCAGGCCGAACTCCTCGCCTCCGAAGCGGGCGTTGCCCGTCGAGGCCGTGGTCCCGGAGCCCGAACCGCCGCCGCACGCGGCGAGGCCCATGCCCGCCACCAGACCGAGCGCAGCGGCGCCGTGTGGCAGCGTTCTCATGGGCCGGATCATTCGCCGCCCCGGCTGAACGCCGGCTGAGCAGCGGGGAGGCTGTTCAGCCTGGAGTCAGCATGGGCTCCGACGATGGACGCGTATGGACCGTCGCCCCCTGGCCGCCATCGTCGTCGGGGTCGTGATCCTGTCCGCCGTGGGCGGCTGGGTCGCGGGCTCCCGCATCCGGTCGCCCGCCGAGATCGCCGCGCAGAGCGCCGCGCCCGACGCCTCGCCGATCCTGGTCCCGGCCGAGCTGCGCACCGTCTCGGCCGACGTGGTGACCCGCGGCACCGGGCGCTTCGGCACACCGCAGACGCTGACCACCTCGCCGAGCGCGCTCAAGCCGTCGACCGGCATCGTGACCAACGTGCCCGCCGCCGGGACCGAGATCGGCGAGGGTGGTGTGGTCATGACCGCCGCGGGCCGGCCGGTGTTCCTGCTGGCCGGCGACCGCCTGGGGGTGCGGGACCTGGGCCCGGGCCTCCAGGGGGAGGACGTGCGCCAGCTGGAGCAGGCGCTGGCCCGGTTGGGGTTCGATCCGGGGGCGGCCGACGGGGTCTACGACGCGGCCACCGAGGCCGCGGTGGCCCGATGGTACGAGGCTGCGGGCTACGCGCCGTTCCGGACCACGGACGAGCAGCTGGCGGCCATCCGTGCCCGGGAGGCGGATCTGGCCACCGCCCGCGTCGACCTGGCGAACGCCGACGACAACGCCGCCACCATGGACAGCGAGCTGGCCGCGGCCCGCTCCGCCCATGCCGATGCGCTGGCCACCCAGGCCGCCAGCCCGGCAGCGGTGGCCGCGGCCCAGGCCGCGGCAGCTGCCGACGACCAGGCCGCCCAGGTCGAGGTGACCGCCCGGTCCGTCGCCCTCGACGAGCTGGTGGCCGATCCCGATGCCACCCCGGGTGCCATCGCGGTGGCCCGGGCCGAGCTGAGCTCGGCCCAGGCCACCGCCACCTCGGTGCGGCTGGCCGGCGAGAAGTCGGTGGCCGATGCCAACGCGGCCGCGGCCGAGGCGGACAACGCCGTGGCCACGACGGATGCTGCCGTCCGCGCCGGGGAGCAGCGCCTGGCCATCGCCCGTTCCCTCACCAGCGCGCAGGGCACCGTCACCGACCTGGCCGCCCAGGAGGCCGACCTGGAGCGGCGCAGGGCGGGCGTGCAGGTCCCGGCGGACGAGGTCGTGTTCGTGCCTCGCGTCCCGGTGCGGGTCAGTGAGCTACTGGTGGCGCCGGGCGACAAGCTGGAGGGCTCGATCATGAAGGCCACGGACGCGGTCGTCGCCGTCGACGGCGCGCTGCCGCTGGCCGACGCCTCGCTGGTCCACGCCGGGATGCCGGTCCGGATCGACGAGCCCGACCTGGGCATCGCCGGGACCGGGACGATCAGCCAGGTGGCCCAGACGCCCGGCACCAACGGGATGGACGGCTTCCACATCTGGTTCGAGGTCGTGGTCGACGGCGCACCCCCGAACGTGGTGGGGGTGGCAGTGCGCCTCACCGTGTCGGTCGGGTCGACCCAGGGCGAGGTGCTCGCGGTGCCTCTCAGCGCGGTGTCGCTGGCCGCGGACGGCTCGTCCCGGGTCCAGCGGGACGACGGGCACGGTCGCACCACCTCGGTCACGGTCGAGCCCGGCCTGTCGGCCGCCGGCTACGTCGAGGTCACGCCGGTGGGCGGCGGCCTGGCGCCGGGCGACCTCGTGGTGGTGGGCGTCACCGGCCCGACCGGGGCCACGGAGACGACGAGCACGACCACGGCCGCCATCGCCACCACCACGACGACCGCAGGCCCACCCGGTGGCTGAGCCGGTCGTCGAGTTGCACGGGGTGAACCGGCGCTACGGCTCTGATGCCGGTCGCGTGGACGCCCTGATCGACGTCGACCTCCAGGTCGACGCGGGCGAGTGGCTGGCGATCGTCGGGCCGTCCGGGTCGGGCAAGTCGACCCTGCTGCACATCCTGGGCTGCCTCGATGTGCCGTCGTCCGGGACCTACCTGTTCCGCGGGATCGAGGTGGCCGGCCTCGGCGATCGCGGGCGGGCCGGCCTGCGCTGCCGCGCCATCGGCTTCGTGTTCCAGGCGTTCCACCTGCTCGAGCACCGCACGGTGGCCGAGAACGTCATGCTCTCGGAGGTCTACCGGCGGGCGCGGCACGGGCCGCACCGCCGGGCCCGGGCCGACGCCGTGCTGAGCCAGGTCGGCCTGACGGGCCGCGCCGGGTTCCGGCCCACCACGCTGTCGGGCGGCGAGCGCCAGCGGGTGGCCATCGCCCGCGCCCTCATGGGATCGCCCGACATGCTGCTGTGCGACGAGCCCACCGGCAACCTCGACTCGGCCACGACCCACACGATCCTCGACCTCATCGCCGACCTGAACGGCACCGGCATGACCGTGGTGATGATCACCCACGAGCACGACGTGGCGGCGCGGGCCGGTCGCCAGGTGCACATCGTCGACGGGCGGATCTACGAGGAGGGACCGTGAGCACGTCCGTGGCCGCCTCCGGGATGTCCGTGCGCGACCTGGTCAACGAGGCGCTCGCCGGCCTGTTCGCCCGGCCCGGCCGCACGGTGCTCACCGTGCTCGGCACGGTGGTGGGGCTGGCGGCCCTGGTGGCCACGCTGGGCCTGTCCCGCACCGCGGGGAACCAGATCGTCGGGCGGTTCGACGAGTTGGCGGCGACGGAGATCCAGGTCAAGACCAAGCTCCCGCAGGGGACACCGATCCCGCCCGGCGCCCTGCCCTGGGACGCCCCGGCTCGCCTGCGGCGCCTCGCCGGGGTCGCCGCGGCCGGCAACCTCAGCACGGTGAACGTCGGCGACGCGCTGGTGAGCACCTCACCGGTCCACGACCCCCAGGGCCGCACCGAGTTCAAGCTGACCGTGCTGGCGGCGTCGCCGGGGCTGTTCGACGCGGCGCGGGCCACGCTGGGCAGCGGGCGCACGTTCGACGAGGCTCATTCGCTGCGGGCCGACCGCGTGGCGGTGCTCGGCCCCAACGCGGCCCGCCAGCTCGGGATCAGCGCCGTGGACAACCTCCCCGCGCTCCGGATCGGCGACCAGATCTACCTGGTGACCGGCATCCTGGCCGGCACGGCCCGCCAGGCCGACCTGCTCGGCGCGGTGATCATCCCCGAGGGCACCGCCCGGCAGGAGTACCGCCTGGCCAGCCCCGAGCTGGTCGAGATCGAGACGGACATCGGCGCCACCACGCTGATCGCCAACGAGGTGCGGGACGCGCTGCGCCCCGACGACCCCAACACCCTGCGGGTCGCGTTCCCGCCCGAGCCGAAGCGGGTCCGCGAGGCGGTGAAGAGCGACCTCGACGTGCTGTTCCTCCTGCTGGGCGGCGTCTCACTGCTGGTGGGTGCTCTCGGCATCGCCAACGTCACCCTGGTCTCGGTGATGGAGCGGACCGGCGAGATCGGGCTGCGCCGGGCGCTGGGCGCGACCCGCCGCCACATCGCCCAGCAGTTCCTGGTCGAGAGCGGCGCCATGGGCCTCGTGGGCGGCATCGTCGGCGCCAGCCTCGGCACGCTGGTCATCGTGGCCGTCTCCGCCCACAACACCTGGACCCCGGTCCTCGACCCCCTGGTCCCCCTGGCCGCACCCCTGGTCGGCGGGCTCGTCGGCCTGATCTCCGGCACCTACCCCGCCCTGCGCGCCGCTTTCCTCGAACCGGTGGACGCCCTGCGCTCGACCTGACTGGCCCGCAGCGCCGGCCTGAGGACGGGTTTTCAGCGCACGTTCAGGAGCCGGGCGCGACATGCATTCGTACACATATGTAAATTCGTACAGTGCGCCGCGCCATTGGTCGGGAAGCGGCACGTGGGGGCGGTCAGCCCGGTGCGGAGGGGCACTCGTCGATGCGGCTCACGTAGTCGGAGTCTCCGGGGCCCTCGTCTCTCGCCCAGCGGTACGAGGACGACAGGAGCAGCCGGCCCGACGGCTCGACGTGGTGGGTGCCGTCGGTGGCGAAGCTGGTCTCTCCTCCCTTCAACGTGATGTGGACGCTCCACCGGCGCCGCGAGATCCAGAACGGCTCGAAGCTGACGCCGTAGACATCGACGTAGTCGTCGGCGCCGGTGTCGTCCGCAGGGTCGCCCCGGTAGCCGAGGAGGTACCAATCCTGGTTGACGTCCCGCACCAGCTTGGTCTGCGTCGTGCCCTCCGGGACCGGGAAGGGGAACATGTGGCCCCGCGCCGGACGCAGGGCGGAGACGTCCATGGCGCCCTGCTCGCACGTGGGGAACAGGTCCGTGTCTCGGGCGGTCAGCAGCGCGCCCCATCCCCAGTGGTAGCTGGCGACGCCCAGGTAGTAGTCCCGGCCCACCCGGTCGAGGAACAGCAGGTTCGGCCCGGGCACCGGGAAGCCCTGATCCAGCAGGTCGTGGAGGACCAGGCCGCCGGACGGGTCCCACCGGTAGACGCTCACCTGCCGGGTGTCGTGCTCCTCGGTCACGAACAGGTACCCCGCGTCGCGGCCGTCGACCTCGGGAAGGAAGCAGATGTCCGCCGGATGGCGCTCCTCGATGTCCACGAGCCTCCGCAGGGGCGCCACGGTGAGCGGGTCGGTGTCAAGGATGTGCTCGCCGTCGGTGGGGCCGTCGTAGCGGTACTCGGACAGGATGCCCTGGCCGCGCTCGTAAGGGTTGCCGAAAGGGGTGAACTCCGAGTGGGCGAGGAAGAAGGTGATCGAGCCGTCCGAGAGCCTGGGCGTGCGCGCGATCGCCTGGTGATGGTCCTCGCCCGGGCGGTCCTTCATGCGCTCGATCGTGTCGAGGTAGCAGCTGGTGCAGGCCCGACCGTTGGTCGCCACGGCGTTCAGCTCGGCGCGGATGTCGCGGGCCATCGCGTGCGACTGGGGGTACCGGCAACGCGGGCCCTCGTGGGCCGAGCCTGGAGGCACGGCGTCAGCCTGCCACGATCACCGGCCCCGTGGCTGGGACAGGGCCGGCACTCTTGGCTGGCCCTGCTCCTCCGGGCGGGGTGGCCCACCCGGACGCGTTGGGCCGAGGAGGACAGGGGACCAGCCCCTGAGGCCTGCAGAGGCGGCAGAATCGGTCCGGCGATGCTGGATCATGCGCAGCTCCTGGAGCTTCACCACTGGGTCACGGTCACCCGCGCCGTCGACGAGCGCCTGTGGACGCTGTCGCGCCAGGGCCGCGCGGGGTTCGTGCTGACCGCCCGGGGGCACGAGGTGGCTCAGGTGGCGAGCGTGGGGGCGATGCGGGTTGGCCACGACTCGGCCTGGCCGTACTACCGGGACCTGGGCGTCGGCATCGCCATGGGCGTGTCGCCGTACGAGGTGTTCCTGGGTGCGCTCCGGAGGGGATCCGATCCGCACTCCGGCGGGCGGCAGTTGACCGCCCACTTCTCGTCGAGGGAGCTCCGCCTCGGGTCGATATCGAGCGAGGTGGGTGCGCACCTCCCCCACGCGGCCGGAGCGGCGTACGCGTCCACGGTCCTCGGCGACGACTCGGTGGCCCTGTGCTGGTTCGGCGACGGCGCAGCCTCGGAGGGTGCTGCGCACGAGGCGATGAACTTCGCCGCTGTCCACCGGCTGCCCGTCGTGTTCATCTGCGAGAACAATGGGCTCGCCATCAGCGTCCCGGCCGAATTGCAGGCAGCCGCGCCGATCGCGGCACGCGCTGCGGGGTACGGCATGGCGGGCGCGTCGCTGGACGGCACCGACGGCGACGCTGTCTACGACGCGACGACGATCGCCGTCGAGCGGGCACGTGGCGGCGAAGGGCCCTCGCTGCTGGAGCTGCGCGTTCCCCGGATCGTGCCCCACTCGTCGCAGGACGACGACAGCTACCGGAGCGACGACGAGCGCGCCGCAGCCGCCGCGCGCGATCCGCTGGCACGACTGCGGTCGCGTCTGGTCTCCGACGGCATCCTCGACGAGGGCGGCATCGAGCGGGAGGTCGAGGCCGTCGCGGCCGCAGTCCGCGCCGATCTCGACCGGGCGCTCGCGCAACCCGAGCCTGACGGGCAGCGCTACCACGAGTGGATGCACTCGTGACCGCCCTGACGATGGTCGAGGCCATCCGCGAGGCGCTCGCCGAGGAGATGGACCGCGATCCGGCGGTGGTGTTGCTGGGCGAGGACGTGGGTCGCAAGGGTGGCGTGTTCAAGGCCAGCGAGGGCCTGCAGGAGCGGTTCGGGCCGCGGCGGGTGCTGGACACGCCGGTCGCCGAGATCGCGATCGCCGGTGTGGCCATCGGCGCGGCGATGATGGGCTTGCGGCCCGTCGCGGAGTTCCAGTTCGCCGACTACATGCACCCCGCCTACGACCAGGTGGTGAGCCAGGCCGCCACGATCCACTGGCGGAGCCTGGGCGCGTGGCAGGTCCCCGTCGTGTTCCGGGCGCCGTTCGGGGCCGTGCCCGGGGGCGGGATCTACCACTCGCAGAGCCCCGAGGCCCCCTACTGCCACACCCCGGGGTTGAAGGTCGTAGCGCCCGCGACCCCTTCGGACGCGAAGGGCCTCCTCCAGGCGTCGATCCGCGACGACGATCCCGTGGTCTTCTTCGAGCACAAGGCCAGCTACCGCACCAGCCGCGAGGAGGTCGGGACCGAGCCCATCCCGCTCGGGGTGGCCCGCGTGGACCGGGACGGCGCCGACCTGTCGATCGTGACCTACGCCGGCGGCCTGCACCTGGCCCGCGAGGCAGCCGCGGTCCTGGCCGGCGAAGGCATCGACGTCGCCATCCTGGACCTGCGCACGTTGGTGCCCCTCGACCGTGAGGCGATCGCCGCGACCGTCCGGCGCACCAGCAGGCTGGTAGTCCTGCACGAGGCGAACAAGACGATGGGCTTCGGTGCCGAGATTGCCGCGTTCGCCGCCGACGAGCTGTTCATGGACCTCGACGCGCCCGTGCGGCGCGTGGCGGCGGCCGACTGCCATCTGACCTACAACACCGCGGAGCAGGCGGCCATCCTCCCCAACGCCGTGGACGTCGCCGCGGTCGCCCGCGAGCTGTCCCGCTTCTGAACCTCGCGGCCGCGCATCCAACCGGGGCGAAGGCGCGACCAGGTCGCCCTATCGCTCGCCGTGACCCTCCGTCGCCTCCCGCCTCCAGATCGCCGGTAGGGCCGTTCGTCCCTGGTCGAGCTGATCGCTCGTTGTGAGCCCGCGGGTCCGGGCTACTGGCCTCGACGGGCTGCGTCGGTGACTGCTTCGACAACGCCCCGATCGAGTCGTCCTGGGGGCGCATGCAGACCGAACTCCGGAACCGCCAGCGCCGGAGGAGGCAGCCTCACGACCTCGTGTCACGGGCCGTGGTGATGGCATCGAGGATGATCTCGACGGCCCGCTCGCCGGCGGGGTCGTCGGCGATCACCTGCCACTGCCCGTCGCGTTCGTCGTGGAAGATCGGAGCGCCGTGATTGGCCGAGCTGAGCTGGGTGACGGCCACGTCGTAGCCTTCGGTACGGAGCGAGGTGGCAAGCCTCTCTGTCTGTGAGGCGGGGCAGGTGGTGTCGTTGTCACCGCCTACGAGATGGACGTCGGCACTCTTGTTGCTCCAGCCGGTCAGGTCGTCGAACCAGGTGACCGGATCGCCCTCGAATTCGTAGTAGCAGCCGGAGAGGGCGACGACGACGTCGGGGTCGGGCAGTTCCCCGGGGCAGCGACCGGTGCTGCCGTCAGAAGGTGGGCCGAGGCCGCCCAGGACGACGAGGTCAGCCCCGAGCGACCACCCGACCGCGGTGACCGGTTGGCTCAGATCACCGCCGTGCTCAGGAGCGATGCGGCGAGCCACCTCGTAGGCACACGCGAGGTCGTCGCTCGCCATTGTCAGGCCCTCCGGTGTGCTGAGGTCGGTGTTGTAAGTGGGCACGAACACCACGACACCGGCCTTCGCAAGCCGGGTCCCCAACTCGACCATGTCCTGTCCGGTGCCTCCGAAGCCGTGCAATGCCATCGCGACGGGCCAGGGTCCCTCGCCGTCGGGCGCCAGAACGCGTAGTTCGGGCGTCGTCGGGTCAGAGACGACCTGAGAGGTGACGGTCAGCTCATCGTCACCTCCCCCACCGCAGGCGACTGCGATGGTCGCGAGGGAAGCGACCATCGCGAACCGGATGACCTGAGCGATGCCCTTCATCACGCGTCCTTCACTGCCGCTGGACGACCCATGGGGAGTCGTGCGCGGCGTCAGCGCCTCTGTCATCGTGGTGCGCGCCAACCCACCCCGATAGAGCCGAAAGTCCCCCGCCGTCGGCACCCGGTGCCGGCCCTTGGGGTGGCAGGCCATCGATCGGAACAGTGCGAGCGAGGTGCGCGCCGAGCGAGAACCGCTCACGCCGGTGCCGCACGCCGACCAGCACCGAACTCGGCGGGCGGTTCGCCGCCGGCGATCCCGAGCCTTGCGGGAGCTCTACCCGAGGCCCGACCCGGGAAACGTCGACAGGAGCAACTCTCGGGCGACGTCGGCGAAGGCGGTGACCTTCTGGCCGCGGTTCGATCGCAACCACACGAGCGCGGTTTGCGACCTCGGCAGGTCACGGATCGGGACGGCGGTGACGTCGGGATGCGGGTAGTAGTCGAGGAAGGGTCGGATGGTCGGGTGCACGACCTCGCCCGTCGCGACCCGCATGAGCGCCTCGTGGATCCCGTGGGTTCGGACGCGGCGGAGAACGCGGCCCGACGGTGTGCGGGGCGGCGCGAACGCCTCCATCATCTCGCGGGGGAGCGTCCCCTCCGGCACGGCATACGGGGCGAGGTCCTCGTAGTCGACGTGATCCCTGCCCGCGAGCGGATGGTCGCGGGCCACGACCACCACGCGCTCCTCGTCGGACAGGACCGGCCCGATGACCAGGTCCGGTTGGCCGAGCGGCAGGCGCATGGCGAGGAGATCGGCATCGTCGTGGCGCAACCAGTCGAACTGGTCGCGTTCGAAGCCGGTCTCGATCAGCTCCACGTGGCACGCGGGGTGGCGCTCGTGGAAGCGCTTGACTATCTCGTTGAGCATGGGACCGCCGTTGGCCCGGCTGTACATGCCCAGCCGCAGTGGCCCGGCCACACCGGTGGCCATCTCGTGCACGTCGAGATATGCGTCCCGGAGCTGCTCGTAGGCAGGTAACAGGCCGGCTCGAAGCCTGGCGCCGAGCGGGGTGAGGCGCACCCTGCGGCTCGTGCGGTCGAACAACCGTCCGCCGACGCACCGCTCGAGGGCGCGGATGGTCTGGCTCACCCGCGACGGTGTGACGCCGAGCCGCTCGGCCGTCCGCCCGTAGTGCAGCTCCTCGGCGAGGGTGAGGAACGTGCGGATCTCGCGCAGCTCGACGCTCGACCACATCGTGAAGGGAGGCTACACGATCCGCTTAGCGATCGAGCCTTGCTCCGGCGCCCTGCGTCGGCGCACGGTGCGTCTAATGATCACCAACCACATCATCGTCGATGGCGCCGCCCGGGCCGTCGAGTGGTACGCGACGGTCCTCGGTGCCGAGGCGCGTGACCGGATCAGCCTGCCGGACGGACGCCTGATCGACGTCGAGCTGTGGTTCGGTTCGTCCCGCGTCGTGTTGGCCGACGAGTTCCCGGAGCACGACGCGCTGTCACCCAAGACGACGGGCTGCACGTCGGCGGTGTTCTACCTCGAGACCAGCGACGTGGATGCGCTGTGGGCGCGTGCGCTCGACAATGGCGCCAAGGTGCTGAGACCACTGGCCGACTGGTTCACGGGTGATCGGGAAGGGCAGATCGTCGACCCGTTCGGCCATCGCTGGGGTCTCTCCCAGCATGTGCGCGACGTGTCGAGGGAGACGGTCATCCGCGGCGCGGCCGAGGCCTTCGGGAGTGCGGCGGGGTGATCCGGGTTCCGCACGACGGGAACAGGGTCTGACCGGGAGGATGTGACTCATGCGCTATCGGCCGCTCGGGACGACGGGACTGCGTGTGTCCCGCTTGTTCCTCGGGGCGATGACCTTCGGCGAGCAAGGTGGTGTCGGCGCGTCGGCGGACGAGTGTCGTCGCATGGTCGACGCCTATGCGGAGGCCGGGGGGAACGTGATCGACACCGCGATCAACTACCGAGGCGGGCAGAGTGAGGCGATCGTCGGGGAGCTGCTGGACGGCAGGCGCGACCGATTCGTGGTGTCGACCAAGTACACGGTGACGCGCGATGCGTCGGATCCGAATGGCGGCGGCAACCATCGCAAGAACCTGATGCTGTCGCTCGAGACGAGCTTGCGGCGCCTGCGCACCGACTACATCGACCTCTATTGGGTGCACCTGTGGGACGCCCGTACACCGATCGAGGAGACGGTCCGCGCACTCGACGACGTCGTACGCGCCGGGAAGGTCCTCTACGTCGGCATCTCCGATGCGCCGGCGTGGGTCGTGTCCCGGGCCAACACGTTGTCGGAGTGGCGCGGTTGGAACGGGTTTGCGGCCTGCCAGGTGCCCTACAGCCTCCTGCAGCGCGACATCGAGCGCGAGATCCTGCCGATGGCCGAGGCGTTCGGGATGACCGTCGCAGCCTGGTCGCCGCTCGCCGGCGGGATCCTGTCGGGCAAGTTCACGCGTCCGCGCGGTCCCGACGCCGCCACGCGCGTCGACGGCGCGTCGCTCACCGAGCACGATCACGCGGTGGCCGGAGCGGTGCAGGCGGTGGCGGATCAGGTAGGAGCGACGCCCTCGCAGGTCGCCCTCGCGTGGACGATGACGCGCTCGGAGAACGTGCACCCCATCGTGGGCGCTCGCCGGCTCGAACAGCTCTCCGACAACCTCGGCGCCGCCGACATCGACCTCCCCTCCGACATGGTCGAACATCTCGAGCAGGCGACCGGCTTCGGGCCCGGGTTCCCGGGGCAGTTCATCGCCGAGACGACGCCTTGGGTGTTCGGCGCCGCCGATGCGGAGGTCGACCCCCCGCTGCCCCGGCGACTGTGAGGAGCCGGCCACAATGCCGGCCCGCCATCCGGGCTGCCTTGGCACCCCATGCCGGACCCGACGGCGTCGTGCTCAGCGGTGCCGCGTGGATCGTCACCGCGACCAAGGGCTGACGACCGGCCATCCCAGGCCGCCGCACCCCGGGTCGCATCGAGGGCTGTCGTGGCTGGGCCCCTGGTGGGGCGGAGATCCTGAGGGTCAGATGTCGACGGCTTCCCGGACCCACCGTTGGAACGCCGCCACTCCTTCCTCGTGCCTGGGGCTGAGCCGGCCGGCTTCGTAGCTGCCGCTCCGGAGGTTGCGCTGCACCGACTCGCAGATGGTGGCGTCCTCGGCCGTAACCTGAGCCGAGACGCGGATCACGGCGTCGTTGGCCTCGCGGTCATCGGGCCGGCGGAAGAAATACGAGTAGCGGAGCCGCGTCGCGCCGGGCGCGACCGGGTCGTACCGCTCGATGTTCATGGCGTCGGGGTAGAGGTTCAAGGCCAGGTTGGGCCAGCGCCACAGCCAGCGCCCGCTGTTCACGGCGCCGTCGCGGGCCGGAGCCGAATGCCGCACCCATCGGTGCGCCTCGTCGACGTCGACCGTATAGCGCTTGACGTCGATCTCCTTGCTGAGGCCCGGGTGCACGAGCGGGATGTGGTAGCCCTCGAGGTAGTTGTCCGCATACGCCTTCCAGTTGCATGCCAGGTCGTGCTGTGCCTCGTGCGTCAGCGCCAGGTCTTCGATCGGGTACGGCTCACATTCGTCGACGAAGGTTCCGAGCGCTTCGAGCAGCGGCGGGGCGATGTGATCGAGATCGAGGTTGACGAACACGAGACCACGCCACGCTTCGACCCTCGCCGCGGGAAGCGATACCTCAGCGGGGTCGAAGCCGTCGCACGGGCCGAAGTCACGCGCGGCACGGAGCCGGCCGTCGAGCCCGTACGCCCAGCCGTGGTACCGGCAGACCAGGCTGGGCACCCGCCCGCGGCCGTCGTGGACCAGGGGTCCGGCGCGATGCCGGCACACGTTGTGGTGGGCCCGCAGCTCGCCGTCCTCGTCGATGACGACCACCAGCGGCCACCCCGCGATGTCGGCGGCGACGTAGTCACCGGGAGCCGACAACTGCTGCCGGTGGCCGACGAACAGCCACTCCCGTCCGAACACGGCCCGGCGCTCCCGCTCCCAGACCGACGCATCGACATACCAGTGTGCCGGCAGTGTCAACGCGGCCATGCCGCCACGGTAGCGCCGTCGCCCAGCGGCTCCCGGATGCGCGGCCTAGAGGCGACCGGCCTCGATGATGCGCTTGAGGAACATCCGGGTGCGGTCGTTCTGCGGGTCCCCGAAGATCTGTTCGGGTGGCCCCTCCTCGCAGATGACGCCGGCGTCGAGGAAGCACACCTTCGACGAGACCTCCCGGGCGAAGCTCATCTCATGGGTGGCGAGCAGCATCGTCATGCCCTCGGCGGCGAGCTCGCGCACGATGTTCAACACCTCCGACACCAGCTCGGGATCGAGCGCGGAGGTGATCTCGTCGAGCAGCAGCAGGCGCGGCTGCATGGCGAGGGCTCGGACGATGGCCACGCGCTGCTGCTGGCCGCCGGAGAGGCGGTCGGGGTAATCGTCGGCCTTCTCGTCGAGGCCGATGCGTGACAGCAGGGTGTGGGCTCGGTCGGCGGCCTCCTTGCGCGACAGCCGGAGCACCTTGCGGGGCGCGAGCGTGACGTTGGCGAGGACGGTCATGTGCGGGAAGAGGTTGAAGCTCTGGAACACGATGCCGACGTCCTGCCGCAGCCCGTCCAGGTCGACCCCGCGTCCCGACGCCTGCTCGCCGTCGATCCGGATGGCGCCCCCGTCGATCTCTTCGAGTGCGTTGATACAGCGGAGAAGCGTCGACTTGCCGCAGCCCGACGGGCCGATCAGGCAGACGACGTCGTGCTCGTCGACGTCCAGGTCCACACCCCGCAGCACTTCGTTCTCCCTGAACCGCTTGTGCACGCCGTCGATCTCGAGGAAGGCCATCGGTCAGCCGCCCGCACGCGCCCGGGCCTGGCGCGCCACCAGCCAGTCGGTGAAGCGAGCCAGCGGGATCGTGATCACCACGAACGCCACGCCGGCGGCCAGGTTGGGTGACAGGTTGAACAGGCGGTTCGA
>JBKPRV010000491.1:0-4756 GCA_046734715.1 Actinomycetota bacterium
GCTCGTGGCTGTGACCGAACACCACCACCTGGGCCTCGGGGAACCAGCGCTTCAGGCGGCGCTCGCGGCCGGCGCGGGCACCCGAGTCGTGGACCATCGCCACCCGCACGCCGCCCAGCGTGAGGGCGAGGCGGTCGGGGAGCGCTCCCACCAGGGCGCGGTCGTTGTTGCCCAGGACGGCGTGGACGGGCCGTACCCGGCGCAACGCGCCGAGCAGGTCGCCGGTCACGACGTCGCCCGCGTGCAGGATCAGGTCGGCGTCCTCGGCGGCGTCCCACACCGCGGGCGGCAAGGGGGAGAGATCGGTCTTCAGGTGGGTGTCGGCCAGCACCAGCGCGCGCACCCGGCCATCATGGCGCTACCTCACGTGGGCGACGGCGAAGGCCGCCACGGCTTCGCGGTCGAAGTCGGGCAGGTCGTCCGGCTTGCGGCTGGTCACGAGGACGTTGGGGCCGTCGGTGTCGACCACCACCGGCTCGTCGAGCCAGTGGGCACCCGCGTTGATCAGGTCGGTGCGCAGGCTGGGCCAGCTGGCCACGTTGCGGTTCCGGACCGCGTCGGCCTCGATCAGCGTCCACGGCGCGTGGCAGATGGCGGCCACGGGCTTGCCCGACTCGAAGAAGGCGCGGGTGAACTGAACGGCCGCGGGGTTGGTGCGCAGCCGGTCGGAGTTGACCACTCCGCCGGGCAGGACCAGCCCCTCGAACTGCTTGGGGTCGGCTTCGGCCACGGTCATGTCGACCGGGAAGCCGTCGGCCCGCTCCCGGTGGTGGAACGCCTGGACCGTGCCCGGCTCCGGGGCGACCAGGACCGGGCGCCCGCCCTCGGCCTCGACCGCCTGCCACGGGTCGGTGAGCTCGATCTGCTCCATGCCCTCGTTGGCCGTCAGGAACGCGATCTGCATGCCTGCGAGTCGATCAGCCATCACGAGCCTCCTTGCTGGATGTTCCTGCCGCGCGGCTACCCGCAGCGGCCGGGGGTAGACGTAGGGCGTGGATGAGCGTCGTCGCTCGACTCCTCCTTTCGACGCGCATAGCCGCCGGCGGGCGGGGTAGGTGTGGGGGGTGAAGCGGAGCGACGGCTTCGATGACCTCGTAGCGGCCGCGGACCCCGCCCTGGTGGTGGTCACCACCGCCCGGGGCGACGACGTGGCCGGGTGCCTGGTCGGCTTCCACGCCCAGATCAGCATCGAGCCCCCGCGCTACGCGGTGTGGCTGTCGAGGCTCAACCGCACCTACCGCGTAGCCCGGCTGGCCTCGCACGTCGCGATCCATTTCCTGACCGACGGCGATGGGGAGCTGGCGGAGCTGTTCGGGGCGGAGACGGGCGACGACGTCGACAAGTTCGCCCGCACCCCGTGGACGCGGGGCCCGGGGGGTGTGCCCCTGCTCGACGCCTGCCCGCACCGCCTGGTGGGCCGGCGGGTCACGCTGCTCGACGAGGGCGGCGGCGACCACGCCTGCTTCGTGGCCTCGCCCATCCAGGCCGACAGCGACGGCCCCTTCGTCCCCCTGCGGTTGGGCGCGGTCGCCGGGATGCCCGCCGGGCACGAGGTGCCCTAGGGCAGTCCGTCTGTCCGCCGATAGCCTCCGCGCCATGATCAGCGTGCACGACGCCCCGGAGCGGTCCCGGTACGAGGTGACCGTGGACGGCCAGCTCGCCGGCCACGCCGACTACCACGACGACGGCGACGTCCGCGTGTTCGTCCACACCGAGGTGGACGACGCCTTCGAGGGCCACGGCGTGGGGAGCGCGCTGGCCCGCGCCGCGCTCGACGACGTGCGGGCGTCGGGCCGGAGCCTGGTGCCGCGCTGCCCGTTCATCCGCGCCTATATCGAGCGCCACCCCGACTACGCCGACCTGGTCAGCTCACCGGGATCTCACCCCCGAGGCTGAAGGGGGGAACGAGCTCCAAGTCGTCCCCGCTCCAGAAGCGACCGGGGTCGTACCAGCTCGCGGGGCGGCGGGCCGGGAGCAGTCCCATGTGCTGGTAGGTGGTGGCCACCAGCTCGGCGCAGTAGATGGTCTCCAGCGACGAATGGCGCCGCAGGCGGCCGTTCATGAACTGGCGCACCAGCCCGAGGGTGGTGGGGAAGGGCCGGCCGTCGAAGTGCTCGATCACCTCCATGAGCCGGTCCTCGTGGTGGCGCTCGATGGTGCCGTCCAGCAGCCGAACCCACGCCCGCTGGCCGTAGCGCTCCCGCCAGGTCGTCACCGCGTCGGCGAGCAGGTGCAGCTGCACGCCCCGGTGGTGCTCGCCGCTCCACACGTCGGCCAGCGAGCGGCCGAGCTCGGCATGCCACAGCAGCGGGGGCAGGTCGTCGATGGCCACGGCCATGCCCACGTGGTTGACCGGGCTGTTGGTGGCGGTCTGGATGGCCCGGTCGGCGAGTGACTTGCCGCGGAACAGCCAGAGATCGCCGGTGGCCGCGGTGGTGACAGCCTCGTCGAGCCCGAGGGTGGCGGTGCTCACGGCGGGTAGCGTACGGAACCGGATGCGGCGCCGATGGAAGGTCCTCGGCCTCGCCGGCCTGGCCGGCGTGGCGGCGACGGGTGTGGTGGTGGCGCGCCGGCGCCGTGCCCAGCACTCCTACGACCCCGACGTCCTGCGCGAGCGCCTGCACGAGCGGCTGGCGGAAGTCTCCGGAAACGGCGATCAGGCGGGGCGCACCTCGACGAGCCGGTAGGTCCAGGGTCGGCTCTCCTCGTGCACGTGGCAGGTGAGCTGGACGGGCTCGGCACGCTCCCGACGCACGATCACCTCCAGGGCATCGCCGCTCCGCTGCTGGACGAGCACCGCCACGGTCCCCTCGGGCCCCGGCTCGGCGGACAGCACGCCCACGCCGTCGATGCGGCGCTCCCCCAGGTGGCTGCGGGCGAACAGCTCGGCCGCCTGCACCAGCGGCGGGTGGCAGCTCCGGCCTCGGTAGTGGTGGAGGTCGACCAGCCCGGCGCGGTGCTCGGCCAGCAGGTACGCGGCCCGGTGGGGCTCGACCCGCCCGTAGTAGACCCCTTCCGGCAGGCAGACGATGTTGGCGGCGAAGCGGTCGCCGCCCACGTGCGAGCACTCCCACACGTCAGGGGCGCGGGCGGCGGTGAGCGCCCGCACCACCGGGCGGGCCAGGTCGGCGCAGCAGGGATCGTGGCGGCCGTTCGTGCACACCAGGTGGAGGCCGAGCGGGCCGGGCCGGCCGATCCCGGGCGGGTCGGCGAACGCCAGCGGCCCGAGGTCGATCTCCAGCAACGCCTGGGGGCGTGAGGCGGGCACGCTGAGCTGCTCCACCCACCAGCGCTCGACTCCAGAGTGCGCCAGGAACACCGCCCGGTCGTGGTCGCGGCGCCGCTGGCCGGGGCGCCGGATCAGCAGGACCCGCACCCGATGCCGCCGGGCATGGTCCTCCAGTGCGGCGGCCACCGCGGGGTCGAGCTCGGACTCGGTCGCCGGGTGGTAGCCCCACGCCCCGGGCTGCTCGATCAGCAGCCAGCGCTGCACCCGGGAGGCGGTGCCCCACTGGGGCTCGTCCCGGGCCAGCGACTCGGTGGCGCAGCGCAGGGTGAGGGGCTCAGCCATCGGCGACCGGGGCGCCGGTGCGCAGCGCACCCTCCCGGACCAGGCGGCGGACCAGCACCAGCCGGCTCGGGCCGTCCAGCAGGTCGCCCAGGTCTCCGACCCGCAGGGCCGGGCCGTCCAGCAGCCGGCGCAGCGCGGGCCCCAGCGCGGCGGGCAGCATCACCGCGCGGTCGCCGAGCGTGAGTCGCAGGCGCCCGGCGTCGCCGGCGTCGAGCCGGGCGATGGTGCCCTCCCGCGGCCGGACCACGGTGGCGTCGTCCAGCGCGGGCAAGGCCAGGATCTCGCCCAGCTGGCCGTCCAGCACCGGGGCCCGGTTGGACACCCAGCGGTCGCGCAGCCCCGCGGCCAGCGCGGCCGGATCGACCCGGCCGAGCCAGTCGGCCAGGTCGGCCACCACGTGCTTGACCGCTCCGGCGGCCAGGTCGTCGTCATAGGGCCAGCCCGCGGGCAGCGAGCGGCGGAACGTGGCGTCCTCCGCCGCCGCGTCCACGAGGGCGGCCAGCACGTCGTGCACGGTGGTGGCCAGCACGCCGAGGGTCAGGTGGAGCGACACGCCCTGCTGAGCGGCGGCGGAGTGGACCACCCCACGCGGCAGGTAGAGCACGTCGCCCGGGGTGAGCTCGGCCTCGAACAGCACCGGCCGGAGGGCCGCGATGGCGTGCTCGGACACCTGGCGGGGGAGCGGGGTGTCGACGGCCGGTTCCCGCACCACCCAGTGCTTGGTCCCCTCGCACTGCAGGACGAACACGTCGTGGGTGTCATGGTGCGGCGCCAGGCCCGCCGCTCCCGGCGGGGTCAGGTAGGCGTTCGCCTGGAGCGCATGGCCGAGGGCCAGCTCCAGGTCCCGGCAGAAGCGGGTGGCCGGCTCCCACCACCGCTGCAGGCCCTGGAGGACGATGGTGGCGCCGTCGGCGAACAGGTCCATGACCCGACCGGTGTCGATCAGGTCGTCGATGTCCTCGCTGCCCTGCCGGGCGTGCCGGGTGTAGCGACGGGGGGCGATGACCGCGCCGTCGCGCACGAGCCGGAACGCGGGCCGCCGCAGCCGGGTGACGGTGAGGGCGCGGTCGACGTCGGCCACGGACAGCACCTCGTCGAACGCGCCGGAGTGGCGCCACAGGTGTGGCGCCACTCCGAAGATGGTGGTCCGGAACGCGTCAGCGTCGCCGACGCAGCGCCCGAGGG
>JBKPRV010000492.1:0-10567 GCA_046734715.1 Actinomycetota bacterium
GCACCGGCCCGGGCGCCAGCACCGGGGCCGGCGGGGGAGGCGGCGGCGCGGCCGGGGCCTCGGCCCGGCCCTCCAACCGGGCCGCGGCGGCGATGGCCGCGCCCAGGCACACCGCGTACTTGGGGTGGGCGTCCACCACCACCGGCCGGCCGAGCTCGTTGGTGACCATCTCCGCCACCAGCGGCATGCGGCTGGCGCCGCCCACGAGTAGCACCGCGTCGAGCTCGTCCGGCCCCACGTCGGCCGAGCCGCACACCTGGCGGACCAGATCGATGGTGCGCAGCACCACCGGCGCCACCATCTCCTCCAGCTCCGACCGCGAGATCAGGACCTCGCCGGTGCAGCCGGGCAGCATCACCGGCACGGTGGCCTGGGTGTCGGCGGACAGCGCCTCCTTGGCATCCACGGCGGCCGCCCGCACCTGGGCCAGGGCGGCCAGCATGACCGGGTCGTCGTCGGGCCCGTCGGGCCAAGCCGGCCCCATCGACCGGACCACGTGGTCCAGCACCATCCCGTCCACGTCCACGCCACCCAGGCGATCGTCTCCGCGGGGCGCCCCGATGATCTCGAACGAGGTGGCCGTCTTGCGCAGCACGGTGGCGTCGAAGGTGCCGCCGCCCAGGTCGTAGACGGCGATGAGCGCGCCGGCCGGGACCCGCTGCTGGGAGGCGTAGTAGAGGCCGGCGGCCACCGGCTCGGGCAGCAGCCCGGCGCGGGGCAGTCCGGCGGCCGCGGCCGCGTCGGCCAGCAACGCGAGCCGGTGCCGGCCCCACGAGGCCGGATGGCTGAGCACCGCGTAGTCCGGCGGGCCGCCCTCCCGCTCGGCCACCTTGCCCGCCACCCACCGCACCACCTGGGCGGTGAGCTCGGCCGCGCTGAAGTGCCGGTCCCCCAGCACGACGGGCACGTAGTCGCCCACCCGGCGCTTGAACTCGCGCACCACCCGCAGCGGCTCGGCCACCGCCCGGCGGACCGCGGCCTCGCCCACCAGCATGACCCCGTCCTCCCGCAGGAACAGGACGGAGGGCACGGTGGCGGCCCGGTCGCCGAGACCGACCGTGGCGGCGCGACCGTCGCGCCAGGTGGCGGCGGCACTGAAGGTGGTGCCGACGTCGATGCCGACGGCGTAGGTCACGAAAGAGCGTCGCCGAGCGGGTCGCCGGGCGCGCCGTCACCCAGCGGGCGGTCCCCAGGCATCAACCCGCCGAAGCCACCAGCGCCGCCGGGCCCGGCGGACGGGAGGGGCGGGGCGCCCTGGCGCCACCACGCATCGCTGCGGAAGGCCTCGTCCAGCCCGGGATCGTCGGCGGTGAGCCCCCGCAGGGCCAGCTCCGCGAACCACAGGTCGCGCTTGGAGTCGGGCAGCACCGACCCGCACCACGGGCAGTGGCTGATGGGCGCGGCATCGAGCCCGCCCTCACGGACCAGGCAATACTCGTCGAACACCGTGTCGTAGACGACGTGACGTCCCGGGGCGGCAGCCGCCGCCGGAACATCGCCTACTTCGAGGTGGCGGCGCATCTCGTCGCAGCAATGTTCACGCATCTCTCCGTCGAGCGTGCCCGCCGCCACGCCGGATCGCCCCGGGAGTTTCCCCGGTTCCCAACCGGGAATTCGCCTGGTGTGACGCGCGGGTAACCCTGCGCATGCTGGCCCGATGGATCCCTCTGGCAACGGCGCTGCGGGTCAAGTCGAGTGGTTCGCCGACCGCTACGAGACCCTCGCGCGCAACGTCGAGACGTTCATCCGGGGCAAGCCCGAGGTCGTGCGAGCCGCCCTGGTGTGCATGTTCGCCGAGGGCCACCTCCTGATCGAGGACGTGCCCGGCGTGGGCAAGACCTCCCTGGCCAAAGCCGTGGCCAGCTCGATCGGCGCCACCATGCGCCGCATCCAGTTCACCCCCGATCTCCTCCCCACCGACGTCACCGGCGTGCAGGTCTTCGACGACCGCACCCGCCAGTTCGAGTTCCGGCCCGGCCCCGTGTTCGCCAACGTGGTGCTGGCCGACGAGATCAACCGGGCCTCGCCCAAGACCCAGTCGGCGCTGCTGGAGGTCATGGACGAGCGCCAGGTCACCATGGACGGCACCACCTACCCCGTCGCCCACCCGTTCCTGGTCATGGCCACGTCCAACCCGGTCGAGCACGAGGGCGTCTACCGGTTGCCCGAGGCCCAGCTCGACCGCTTCCTCATGCGCATCGAGGTCGGTTACCCGGCGGCCGCGGCCGAGCGCGAGATCGTCGAGAACCGCATCCGCGGCTACGCCCCCGAGCAGCTGAACTCCATGCTCACGGTGGACGAGATGCGCCAGATGATGATGGTGGCGCACCAGGTGTACGTGGCCCCGGTGCTGCAGGAGTACATCGTGGCCGTGGTGTCGGCCACGCGTCGGATGCCCGAGCTGCGCCTGGGCGTGAGCCCCCGCGGCAGCCTCGGCGTCGCCATCGCGGCGCAGGCGGTGGCGGCGGCCAGCGGGCGCCCGTTCGTGACCGCTCAGGATGTCAAGCAGGTGGCGCCCAACGTGCTGTCCCACCGGATGATCCTTCGGCCCGAAGCCCAGCTCCAGGGGCACAGCCCCGAGGCGCTGCTCGACTCGATCCTGTCGGCAGTCCCCGTGCCGCAGGACCGGGCCCGGGCCTGAGGGCACCGTGCTCACCGGGTCGGGGAAGGCGGCGGCGGTCGCCGGGCCGGTGCTGCTGGCCCTGGGGGCCGCCACCCACTGGCCCGAGCTGCTCGCGCTCGGCGTGGGCTGCCTGCTCGCGCTGGCCGCCTCGCTGTGGTGGCTGCTGCGCCGGCCCGAGCTCATCGCCACCCGCGAGATCACTCCACCCCGCGTGCAGCAGGGCGAGCGGGCGATGGCCGTGCTGCAGCTGACCAACACGGGTGCCCACCGCAGCCCGCCCATGCTCGCGACCGAGCGGGTGGGCCGACGGCAGGTCGGGGTCCGGCTGCCGAGCCTGCCGAAGGGCGCCTCGACCACGGTGAGCTATGACCTGCCCACCGACCGGCGCGGCCTGCACCCGGTCGGGCCGCTGACGATGGCCCGCTCCGACCCGCTGCGCCTGGTGCTCGTGGCCCGCGACCACGGGACCCGCTCGGTGCTGGCCGTGCACCCCCGCGTGCACCGGGTCGAGCCGGTCCCCACCGGCCGGGCCCGGGACATGGACGGCCCCACCACGCTGGCATCGCCTCAGGGCGGCATCGCGTTCCATTCGCTGCGGGCGTACGTGCCCGGCGACGACCTGCGGCTCATCCACTGGCGCTCGACGGCCCGGACCGGCCAGCTCATGGTGCGCCACAACGTGGTGCCCAACGAGCCGCGCATGATGGTCGTGCTCGACACCAGCGCCTCGCCCTACACCCGCGAGTCGTTCGAGGACGCCGTGCGGGTGGCGGCCTCGCTGTGCGTGGCTGCCAGCGACGCCGGCTTCCCGCTGCGGGTCGCCACCACCGGCGGCGTCAGCGCGCTGTGCGAGCGGGGCAGCGATGCGGGCGCGGCCGTGCTCGACCTACTGGCCGGGGTGGAGGCGTCGCCCGACGACCCCGGGCTGCCGGCGCTGGTGAACATGGTGCCCGACGACGACGGCGTGTCCCTGGGCGTGGTCACCGGGCAACCCCGCGGCGGCGAGCTGCAAGCGGTCAGCGCGGTGCGCAATCGCTTCGACATGGTCAGCCTGGTGCAGGTGGGCGAGCTCTACGACCGGGCCCCGAGCGCGGTGCCGGGCGCCTACGTGGTCAACTGCCGCACCAGCGAGGACTTCGCCCGGGTGTGGAATGGCGGGGTCCGCCGGTGAGGCTCAGGCCGCGGTGGTCGAGTTGGACAGGACGATGGCGGCCAGCTGGGTACGGTTGCGGACGCCCAGCTTGCGGTAGATGCCCTGCAGGTGGAAGTCCACCGTCTTCACGCTGACGAAGAGCTGCTCGGCGGCCTGGCGGTTGGACAGCCCGTGGCCCACGGCCAGGGCGACCCGGAGCTCGGCCTCGGTGAGCCGGGATGCCAGCGAGCGGGTGCGGGAGCTGGCCTCGCCCCGGGCGCTGGAGGCCCGCTCGCTCCACGAGCGGGCGCCGAGCCGGTCGAACAGGGACCGGGCGGTGGCCAGGTCGCGTGCGCCCGCCACCTCCTGGCCCTCGGCCAGCCGGTGCTCGCCCCGCAGCAGCAGGGTTCGGGCGTCTTCGAACCCGGCGCCGATCGAGCGGAAGCCCTCCAGCGCCGCGGTGAAGCGCTCCTCGGCGGGCGCGCCCAGCCTCAGCAGCGCGCCGCAGCGATGGGCGGCGGCCGTGGGCCAGATGCGGCCCGTGTCGTCGGCCTGGCGTTGCAGGACCTCGTACTGGTGGGTGGCCTCGGCGACCCGGCCGGCCTTGGCCAGCGCCTCGATGTAGTCGGCCTGCCACCACAGCCAGCCGGGCTCGACCACGACGTTGGCGTCGGCCACCAGGTCGAAGGCCTCGGCGGACTCGTCGAAGCGCCCGGCGCCCAGGTGCAGCAGGCCCTTCCCGGTCACCGCGTACACCCCGAGCTGGGCGAGGCCGAGCCGCATCGCGGTTTCCAGGGCCTGTTCGGCGTGGTCGAGGCACTCGTTGTCGTGGCCCATGCTGGCCTCGAGCCGGCACAGCAGCGCATAGGCGAGCGGCACGAGGTGGCCCTGGCCCACCGCCCGCTGCAGGGAGATGAGCTGGCTCATCTCGGCCAGCGCGTCGGCCCACCAGCCGACCCGCCACAGGGCCTCGACCAGCGCCAAGCGTGAGAAGATCGACCGGCCCGCCAGCCCGGCGGCGTCGCTGAGGTGGATCATCGTGCGCAGCATGTCGATCGCCGACTGGGCGTCGTCGCAGATGAGCTGGGCGAGGGCGCAGAGCTGGATGATGCCCTCGGCCGCATCGGAGTGGTTCGCGGGCGAGTAGAGCTCCAACGCCATCTGGCCGATCGGCAGCACCCGCTCGGCGATGCGCTCGGCGCTGCCGTTGAACAGGTCGAGCACCGCGCTCGCCGCCGCCGCACCCAGCTGCAGCTGCGTGTCGCCGGCCTCGGCTGCGAGCTTGGCCGACTCGTGGGCGTTGGCCATCGAGCCCGGCAGATCGAGGGACAGCAGGCGGGACGCGGTGGCACCCAGCAGCAGGACCGACGCCAGCCCCGGGTCCAGGTCCCGCACGGTGCGAGCGTGGAGCTCGAAGCGGGGGGTCGCGGCCGCGGGGCCCAACACCCAGATCTCGGCCTGGCCCAGCACGGCAGCCATCCGGCCCTTGGCCACCGGATCGTCGATGGTCTCGATGACCGGGCTGAGCGTGGCCTGCACCTTGTAGTGGTCACCCGCGGTGTACTGCGTGTAGCCCGTCATCGCCACGCGCTCCCAGTACGTGGGCAGATCCGTGGTGAGCCGGGCCGACTGCTCGAACGCGAGCGCCGCCGCGGGGAACGACCCGCGGCGCATCGCCGCCACCGCCAGCTCGCTCATGCGGGCCGCGACCGCGTCGTCGGGCCCCACCACGCTCGCGGACAGGTGCCAGAGGGCGCGGTCGTGACGTCCGGCGGCCGTGGCGGCGTCGACCAGCGCCCGGTGCAGGGCGCGCTGGCCGCCCACGTCCAGCAGGTGCAGCACGGCGGCCCGCACCAGCGGGTGGCGCCAGTGCACCTTGCCCTCGACCAGCTCGACCACGCCCGCGGTCTCCGCGGGCGCCAGGTCGTCCAGCGATCCGCCCACCCGGGCCAGCGTGGTGCCCACCACGGCGACGTCGTCGTCGGCCTCCAGCGCGGCCGCCCCCAGCGCGGTCAGCGTGGCCGGCGGGAGCTGGGCCAGCTGGGCGCCGAACGAGTCCAGCAAGCGTTCCCCGATGGGCAGCACCGCGGGCAGCGGCGAGGCGCCCGTGCGCTGCCCGGGGTGGAGCGCCCGCCCCGCTTCGATGAGGGCCAGGGGATTTCCCCGGGTCAGCTCCCAGATGCGGGCAGCCACCCCCGCGTCGACGCCCGCGTCCTTCAGCAGGTCGACCGCCGCCTCCTGGGGCAGGCCGCCCAGCACCAGGCGGTCGAACTCGGTGCGGTCGAGCAGGCAGGGCAGGCCGGAGCGGTGGGCGAACAGGAAGCCGACCCGGTCGGCCTCGCAGCGATGGGCCACGAAGACCAGTGACTCCAGGCTCGACTGGTCGATCCACTGGGCGTCGTCCACCGCCACCAGCACCGGGGCGTCCTCGGCCGCCGCCGACACCAGGGCCAGCGTGGCCCCGTGCACCGCCAGCAGCCGGCCCTCGGCGTCCACCAGGCCCAACGCGCCGCGCAGGGCCCGGGCCTGGCTGGGGTCGAGCTCGTCGAGGCGGTCCAGCAGGGGCCGCACCACGGCGGACAGGCCGCTGAAGGCGAGGCCCTGCTCGAACTCGACGCCGGTCGCCCGCAGCACGGTGAACCCCCGCCGGCGGGCCTCGCGGATCGTCCAGTCGACCAGCGACGACTTGCCCAGGCCCGCCTCACCGGAGAGGACCGTGACCTGCGAGGAGGCCGCAGCGACCTCGTCGAGCATCCCGCCGAGGGTGGCCAGCTCGTCGTCGCGCCCCACCGGCGGCTCCACCGTGGTGACCGTCCGCTGCTCGATGACCATCGCTGAGCCCCCACCCTAGGCGGACGGCAGCGGCGACCTACCGCGCTCCCCCGGGTCGATTCAGGGGTCGATCGTACGCCAACTGCGACAGTGTGTAACAGAGGGGATTGCACTCCTGGTGCAAACCAGGCATTCACCCGGTGCACAGATTTCGGGACCCGTCGCACCATGGCGCCCGGCTGGTGTGAGCGCCGGGCCATACCCCCTTCGGCGCTTCCCAGCTCCCGTCTCGAACACCCTCGGATCGGCGGAAGATGCAGGCCACCCAGGAGCGCACAATCGAGATCGCGCTGTGCTGCGCACTCACCTGCGTCGCCGGCGCGGTGTACGCGGACTTCTTCTCCGGCTGGCACTTCCTGGTGCCGGTGGTCGCCGGCGCGGTCTCCCCCGCGCTGGTCATGTCCGCTACTGCGGCCCGGGGCTGGCGGCCCGGCCGCAGTGCGGCTCTCGTCCTGGTCCTGCTGCCCGTGGCGGGCGCGGCGCTCGTGTACGCCGTGCCCAACGCGGGCACCGGGGGGATCGCCGAGGCGCTGGCGACGTTCCGGGACGGCGTCGGCGAGGGCTGGTCGGCCATGCTCAACGCGGGCCTGCCGGCCGACCTGAGCGGAGAGCTCCTCGCGACCCCGTTCGTGCTGAGCTGGCTCGCCTGCGCCGGCGCCGCCCTGCTGGCCGTGCACACCGAGGGGCCCATCATCCCCCTGGCCCCGCCCACCCTGGCGCTGCTGGCGGCGCTGGCGCTCACCGGGTCCCATGCCCGGCACCAGCTCGCCGTAGCCCTCGCCTACCTGCTCGTTGCGCTCGCCCTGATGTTGGTGCGGGCCAACCGCGCGGTCTCTGCTGCCCTGACCGGGGCCCTCACCAGCCCCGGCAGGTCCCCCGGCGGCAGCGGGTACCGCGCTAGCTCGCCGAACGCGGCCCGGCTCCACACCCCGGCCGGCCGGGTCGCGTTCGGTGTACCTCTCGTCGTGGGGATCGCGGTCGCGAGCCCGCTGGCCGCCGGCGCCCTCCCGCCTGCGCGCGGTGACAGGCTGGACCCCCGCGATCTCCGCGACGAGCGAGTCCAGATCGACGACGCGCTGAGCCCGCTGGTCCTGTTGAAGTCCCAGCTCAAGGCGGAGCCACCCCAGCCGCTGTTCCGCATCGAGCTCGACGGCGCGTTCGAGGCTGGCGGAGACGCGCCCGACCGGATGCGGACGGCGGCGCTGGACGCCTACGACGGCGCCCTGTGGACCACGACGGGCGACTACCGGCGATCGGGGAGCCAGCTGCCGGGTGACCCGGTGCTGGGGCACGCCCCGCCCGGGGCCCGGGTCCGCCAGCAGATCACGATCCTCGGCCTGGAGGGACCGTTCCTCCCCGCCGCCGGCCGTCCGCTGCGCCTCGACGGCGATCTCGACGAGGCCGGCATGGGCTTCGACGCCGCGGCCGGCACGCTGGTGTCGGCCCGCACCCACCTGCGGGGCCTGAGCTACGAAGTGGAGAGCGCGGTGGTGGCCCCCGGCGACGACGAGCTGGCCTCCGCCACCCCGGGCTCCGACCCGGCGCTCGACGCGCTGCGGGCCACGCCGCCGAACGTACCTCCCAACCTCGTCTCGCTGGCCCGGGCATGGACGGCCGGCGCGCCGTCCCGGGCGGGCGAGCTGCTGGCACTGCGCGATGGCCTGCGGGCCATCCGCTACGACGACTCGGTCGACGCCGAGCCCGGCCACAACTACGACGCCCTGGAGCGGGTGCTGCTGGGCGACGAGTCCGAGCGCGAGGGCTATGCGGAGCAGTTCGCCGCCGCCTTCGCCGTCCTGGCCCGCACCCGTGGCTTCCCCACCCGGGTCGCGACCGGCTACCTGCTACCCGAGCCCGGCCCCGACCGCCAGATCACCGTCACCGAGGCCGACGCCCATGCCTGGCCCGAGGTCTACCTCGAGGACCTGGGCTGGGTCCCGATCGAGGCCACCGGGCACCGGAGCGAGTCCGCTCCCGAGCCCGATGACGTCCAGGCGCCCCCTGGCCGGCCCAGCAACGCACCGAGCGACGCCTCGCAGGCGAGCGCGCCGGTGCCGCCGGCCGTGGTCGAGGCGACCGTGGACGGCGAGAGCGACGGAGGCAGCGGGGGCGTGATGGCGCCGGCCGCTGCCGGTGGGATGGCGGCCTTCGTCGCTCTCGCCGGCCTCATCTCGCTGCCCGCACTGGCCAAGGGCTGGCGCCGGTCCCGGCGCCGGCGGGCGGCATCCGCGTCCGCCCGGGTGGTGGGGGCCTGGCGCGAGACCCTCGACCGGCTCGTCGAGCTGGGCGTGCCGGTCGCTCCCTCTCTCACCGCCGCCGAGGTTGCCGCTCGGGCCCGGACCCGGTTCCCACAGGGCGCCTCGTCCGTGGGCCAGCTGGTCCCGCTGGTGGCGGTGGCGGTGTACGCCCCCTTCGAGCCCGAGGGCGCGGCGGCCGATCATGCCTGGCGACTCGCCGGCGACGCCCGGTCATCCCTACGGCGAGGGATCGGCCCTGGGCGCCGGCTGCGGGCCATGGTGGACCCCCGGCCGTTGCTCGGCCCTGGACGCCAGGTTCGGCGCGCCGACCGTGCGCAGACCGCAACCCCCACCGCGGTCGCCACGGTCGGCGATGCCGCCCACCGTGAGGTCCGGTAGGTGGCCCGGTCGAGCGGCCGCCCCCCGGCGGCCGCACTGCTGCTTCTTGTTCATCTGAGGGGGAACTGAGCGATGCGCGCGGTGCGCCGGGCTACGGGGCTCAAGCTGGGGGCGGGACTCGTCGGGTTCGCCATGGTCGGTGCGCTGGTGGCGCAGGGCGACGCGGCCAAGCCGGCCGAGCTGGACCTGCGCGGCGGCGGGGCGTGGGTGGCGTCCTCCACGGTGGGGCAGCTCACCCTGATCGACGGGGGTACGGCCGAGGTCGCGGCCCGCGTCCAGGTGACCGAGGGGTCGACCGAACTCGGAGCCGTCCAGGCCGGGACCGTGGGCTACGCCCTCGACCTCGGCAAGGGCACCGTGCGCCGGGTTGATCCGGCCACGTTCGTGGCTGCGCCGCCGGTCGAGGTCATCGAGGGCGCCCGCCGCCACCTCACGCTGCACCCCGGTCGCGACGTCATGTACGTGGTCGACCACGAGCGGGGCATGGTGGCGGTCACCGACGCCACGTCGCTGTCCGGACTGAGGGGCGAGGTGCAGTCGCTGGCCGAGCCGGTGGGCTCCAGCGTGGTGGACCAGGCCGGCCGGCTGTGGACGCTGGGCGCCGAGACCGGCGACCTGGTGTGGTTCGACGGCACCGAGCGCCACTCCCGGCGGGCGGTGGCGGATGACTCCCGTGACAGCGAGCTGGTGGTGATCGATGGCCGGCCCGCGCTGGTGGACCGCAAGACCCGGCTGGTCCGCACCGTGGGCGACGACGGCGGGTTCCGGGCCCGGTCGTGCCTCGACATCGACCCCGCCGACCGGTCCGTGCGGGTAGCGGGCTCGGACGCGGGCCGGAGGCTGCTCGTGGTGTCGGGCGACGACGGCGTGCTGCGGGTGAGCGACCTCGGCTCGGGGGAGTGCGGCGAGCTCGTGGTGGACGTGGCCGACCCCGACTCCGATCTGGGAGCGCCGCAGGAGTCCCAGGGCAAGGTGTTCATCCCCAACTACACGAGCGGCACGGTGGTCATCGTCGACCTGGAGTCGCGCGAGGTCACCCGCACCGGCCAGCTGGTGCTCGGGGGCAGCCAGTTCGAGCTGTTCGACCGGGACGGCATCGTCTTCTACAACGACCCGGGCAGCGAGCGGGCGGGCGTGGTGCGGGTGGACGGCACGTTCGCCGAGGTCCAGAAGTACGACCCTGCCCGCCCGGGCGCGGGCGTAGTGCCCGAGGCCGGCCGCGACCAGGCGCCGGTCCCGGACGAGGCGGCGGCCGGCAGCGGCGAGGGCAGCGAAGAGGGCGCGACCGGCGGCCCGGACGAGGGCGGCGGGCCCGACCAGCTCGACCCGCCCGGACCGGAGGAC
>JBKPRV010000493.1:0-6069 GCA_046734715.1 Actinomycetota bacterium
ATGTGTATAAGAGACAGACCTCGCCGAGGTCGACGAGCTGCTCGGGGAACGCGTGGTCGACGTAGGTGACATCGGGTGCGTGCGGGCCGTACCGGCCCCGGTGGATGCTCGTCATGCAGCGGCCTGCTCCCCTCGGGTGGCTCCAGCATCCTGATCACCCGATCAGTGATCTGTCAAGACTCTTGCTCAACTGATAAGTTCCGGGGATGGCCGCCACGGACGCCGGGCGCCCCACCCGACCCTCAGCCGATGCGACACGCGACCGGATCCTGGCCGCCGCGATCGACCTGTTCTCGGAGCGGTCGTTCGACGGCGCGAGCACCCGCGACATCGCGGAGCGCGCCGGCGTCACGCAGCCTTTGCTGAACTACCACTACCGGTCGAAGGACGAGCTGTGGCGAGCCGCGGTCGACTCGCTGTTCGACAAGCTGCGCCGGGCCATGGGGGCACGCATGGACGGCCTGCGGGGCGTCGACGAGCTGACCAGCGCCAAGCTGCTCGTGCGCGAGTTCGTCACGTTCTCGGCCCGGCATCCGCAGCTCCACCGGATCATCACCCAGGAGAGCAAGGCCGACGGCCCGAGGATGGACTACCTGGTGGAGCAGCATGTGCGGCCGCTGTACGAAACGACCGTGACCATGTTCGAGCACCTGGCCCGCGACGGCGCCGTCCCTCCCATCGCGCCGCCGCACCTCTACTACATCCTCACCGGCGCGGGACCGACGATGTTCGTCCTCGGACCGGAGTGCCAGCGGTTGAGCGGGCTCGATCCCCGCTCCGACGAGGTCATCGACGCCCACGCCGACGCCGTGTGCCTGCTCCTGTTCGGGGGCTGGTGACCGGATCTCGTAACCCTTGGGCGTGGCGGGCCGCAACATCCACGGGGTGCAGGACCAGAATGCCGACTGCGGGGCATGCTGGCTCGATGGGTTCGTCTGTTGTAGGGGAGCCGTTGTGGGCGGTGCTCATCGCTCCGCAGCTCGCTCGCTTCCGGCTGCTCGTGAAGGTGGGCGATGCGCCGATGACCGTGGACGTCACCGGGTGGAACAAGTACGTCCTCCTTACCGACGACCGAGCCTTTCTCTTCCCTCGGCAGGCGAACAACGTCGAATGGTTCACCCGTGAGCTGGACACCTACCGGGCGCTCGAGCCGATCGGGCTCCCGGTGATCCCGCGGGTGGTGGGCGAATGGCGGGACGACGGGGTCTACCCGTTCCCGTTCGCAGCCGTCACACGGCTCCGCGGTGTGCGCCCGTCCGACGCCAGCCTGGTGCTCGATCAGCTCGGTCGCGCCATGGCCCGTTGGCATGACCTCGCCCCGCCGGATCTACCCGGTGCCCGTCCGCCGGCGCATCTTGACACCGCGGACATGCATTGGCTGCGCCGCGCCCTCGACCCGGAGACCACCCGGGACGCGGTCACGGAGGCCGCCGACCGTCTCGGCCGCCGCGGGCAGGTCGGGCGCTGGACGGAGCTGCTCGAGGCAGGCGCTCGCCATCGACGCGTCCTGGTCCACGGCGATCTCCACGAGGACCAGCTCCTCGTGGTCGACGGCCAGCTCACTGGCGTCCTCGACTGGGAAACGGCCCGCATCGACCACCCGTTCTGGGACTTCGATCTCGGGGAGTGGGGGTCCGGATTCTGGCGCCGGCACCGGCAGGACTTCTCTCGCCTCTGGTCCATTCTCTGGCGGGCTTACGCCCTGGAGCGGGGGCTCGACCCCGACCCTGCCCCGCTGGAGACGGCGTTCCGCCTTCGACAGGCGCTCCATCTCCTCGACAACGATCGCGATCCCTCCGTCGTGGGGACGATCGACGAACATCTCGACGCGATCTAGCCACCGATCCATGATCAGGGCGTCGTAGGTCGTCCGGCGGGCTCAGGAGGGCGGCAGGTCGAACGGGTCGCTGCACAGGAGGGCCTGCTGGGCGACGTTGGCCGGGCTGTGACGGGCGAAGCGGTAGCCCTCGGGCACGCCGGGCGAGGTCGAGGCGGGGAAGTCCTCGGCCGGGGCCACGCCCACGCAGAACACCACCCGGGCCGGCCGGTCGGGCAGGGGGTCCCCTCCGCCTTCGGAGGCGGCGGGGGTGTAGGTCAGGGGGAGCGGCACCATCTCCCGGCCCTCGGTGGTGGCGCCCGCCGGCAGGGCCGAGGCCGTGACCCCGTAGGCCTGCACCCCCTCCAGGTCGTCGGGCACGGGGAACAGCCGCCGCGCCACCTCGACCGTGGCGTGTCCCTCCCCCGCCGTCACGAACGCCCCCAGCCGCTCGGCGCCGGGCGCCTCGTCGGGGCGGCGGTTGTCGAACACCACCAGGTCGCCGCCGGCCGTGTTGGTGACCCGCCAGGAGATGCGCAGCGACGATCCCACGGTGGTGATCTCGGCGTCGAGGACGCCCGGGGCCGGGCCGGTCGTCGTCGTCACCGTGGTGCCGCCGCTGGTCGTGCCGGGCTCGTCATCCCCACCGCACCCGGCGGCCGTCGCCAGCACGCCGGCCGCCACCAGGGTGGCGAGGACCGCCGGGGGCCGGAGCCGCGACCGGGTCACGGCGGGCCATAGGTGGTGCGGTCGGGGAGGCCCAGCTCTCGGCGCAGCCCGTTCTCGGTGTACTCGATCGGATGGTCGGGATCGACGATGGGCGGTGTGTTGGGGTCGTCGTCGTGGTCGACGGGCAGGCCCACGGCCTGGCGCTCGTCGTTGTCGAACTGCCCGTGGGGCTCCGGGAAGGTGCCGCCCATGCCGGTGCCCAACCCGTAGTCGTACTGGTGCGCCATCTCGTGGTAGAGGACCGCGACCGGGGGCACCTCCTGCCAGTTGATCGCGCCCGCCGTGGGGACGTACGAGCCGGGGTAGTTCTCGACGATGCTGCGGCTCTGCTCGATCTCGTTCCAGCGCCACACCAGGGCGTTGGTCATGCTCGAGGAGCTGTTGTCGTTGCCCTGGTACTCCTTGAGGGTGATCGTGTCGCCCTGGTAGGCGATGCCGCCCAGCACCGGCCAGTCGGCCGCGATGGCCTTCGAGCCCTCGTGGATCTCGTCGAGCTTGGTCAGCATCAGGCGGCCGTCGGGCGAGGCGCGCAGCATGGCCAGGTCCGCCTCCATCCGCTGGCGGAACCGGGGCGACGCGTCGGGGTCGAGCTTGATGGCGGCGTCGCCGGGCAGGCCCGACAGGTCGACGAAGATGGTCCGGGTGATGGCGTCGCCCTCCACGTCGTTCCACCGGTCGTCGATCTGGCCGAAGACCGTGTTGGTGCCGTGCTGGTCGCTGGTCAGGTCGGCACCCGCGCCCGTGTAGACGGTGTCGTCACCGCCCTGGCCGTCGAGGCGGTCGGCCCCGTCGCCGCCCGAGAGGACGTCGTGGTGGGCCCCGCCCAGCAGCGTGTCGTCGCCCCGGCCGCCGTCCATGTAGTCGATGCCCGACCCGCCGCTGACCAGGTCGTTGCCGTCTCCGGCGTAGATCACGTCGTTGCCGTCGCCGCCGTCGAGGACGTCGTCGCCGCGGTAGCCGTCGATGTAGTCACGGTCGCGGCCGCCCCGGATCGTGTCGTTGCCGGCCCCGCCCTCCAGGACGTCGAGGCCATCCTGGCCCTCCAGGGTGAAGTGCACGTTGACGTCGGTGCCGACCTCGATGTGGTCGTTGCCGCCCCCGAGCCGGATGATCACGTTGTCGGCGTCCGAGCCCGTGAACGTGCGCGAGACCCCGTTGACCGTGATGCGGACGCCGCCGGGCACGTTCTCGACCGTGACCTGGTCGTCGCCGTCGCCGGTGTCGACCACCACCCTCCCGTTCACGAACATGACCGTGAAGGTGCCATTGCCGAGCCGCGGCACCGACGCCAAGTGGACGTCGTCCACCACCCCGTCGTGGTCGGTGTCGGCGGCCGCGAAGGCGCGCCCCACATTGCCCACCCAGCCGGCCAGGTAGCGGCCGATGCCGTAGAAGTCGAGCACGTCCCAGTGGATGTATGGCACGTCGGGCAGGAAGCGCCGGGCGGCGGCGTCGCCCCGCAGCGCCTGTAGCTTGGACGCCAGCGTCAGCGCCGGGTCGTACAGCGCGGCCAGCCCGTCTCGGGTCGTCTGCTCGAACGCCAGGAGCTCGGCGGGGTCGGCTGCACTCGTGGGCACGGGGCGACGCTAACCGGGCCCGGCCGGCGGGTGGTCGCGGCAATCCGCGGGCCCTTCCGACGTAACGTCGGGCCCGTGCCCCCCGACTATCCGCCCTCGATGCAGGAGATCCCGTTCCCGGCCGCGGCCGCGGCCGCGGCTGCGGCCGAATGCCGGGCGCTCGCCAAGCTCATCGACGAGAAGGTCGTCGCCGCCAGCATCGCCGCCATCCCGCTCGGTCCGGACTGGCAGGGCGCCTACGCGGACGACTTCAAGCTCGCCTGGCCCGACACCGTGATGTCGGGCACCGACCTGGTCGAACGGCTCAACCGGTTGGCGGCCGACATCGAGGACGGGGCGCAGGCAGCGGTGGCCGAGAACCGTCGCCGGGCCGACCTCCGCAGCGAGTTCCGGCGCGAGTCGACGCGGGGTCGCTAGCCGCCTCCGCGGCCGAGGACCCGGCAGACGCGTAGCTGCCGGACGGCTGGGCGAACTCGCCCACTACGTATGGTGTGTATCAGGCGTCCGTCGTGGTCCTCTGTGTGGGAGACGCCAGAGGAGGCAGCATGTCCCCAACGACCAACGTCCAGCCCTTCCCCCTGGTCCGCCAGGGCGACCGCGACCATCCCGTCCGCACCCTGCAGCGCCTGCTCCGCCAGCACGGCCGAACCGTCGTGGTCGACGGCATCTTCGGGCCGAAGACCGACGCTGCGGTGCGTGCGTTCCAGACGGCGGCCCACCTGACCGTCGACGGCATCGTCGGTCCGAAGACGTGGGCCGCCATCATCGTCACGGTTCGCCGCGGCAGCCAGGGCGAAGCCGTCAAGGGCGTGCAGGAGGAGGCCGCGTTCCGCGATCTCAGCGGCAACCCGCAACCGTCACTGGCCATCGACGGCATCTTCGGGCCGAAGACCGAGGCCTTCGTGCGCGGCTTCCAGGAGGCGGTCGAGATCACCGTAGACGGCATCGTGGGCCCGGTCACCTGGCAGGCCCTGGTCAGCGGCATGTTGTCGCTGTGAACAAGGAGCACACATCATGACACAGACATCCCTGGCCCCCTGGCCGGTGCTCGCCCAGCCGATGCAGGGCGGCCCGATCGAGGCGCTGCAGCACCTGTTGCGCCACCACGGTTCCACCATCACCGCCGACGGCATGTTCGGTCCCAAGACCGACGCAGCCGTCAAGGCGTTCCAGCAGAGCCACGGTCTGGTCGCCGACGGCAAGGTCGGGCCGAAGACCTGGCCGAAGCTGATCGTGACCGTCCGCCGCGGCGACAAGGGCGAGGCCGTGCGCGGTGCCCAGGTGCTGTGCGTCGACGTCACGGTCGACGGCACTTTCGGCCCCAAGACCGAGGCCGGCGTCAAGCAGATGCAAGGCTTCTTCGGCATCACCGCCGACGGCATCGTCGGCCCCGTGACCTGGCAGGCCCTGCTCGCCAACGGCGACTGACCCCCCCGAGGGCTCTCCCGCGCCAGCAGAAACTCGTATCACCGGTCGGGTTCGGAGATCAGAACAGGCGGCGGGCAAGCGATGCGGCGCAGAGCGTTTCCTCGTCCCCGCCCCGGACATCTCCTGGAAGGGGTTCAACCATGGCCGATGTAGAGATTCCGCTCAGCCTGCCCGGCGACCCGCCGCTCGAGCCCGAGGCGGAGACCACCGACCTGGTGGTCGCCAACTCGGCGGACGGCGGCGAGGTTCCGGACACGAGCGACGGACTGTCCCAGGATCACGGCCCCACGGAAGGGGCTCCGACATGAACACCGCCGGCGATGTGCTGAACGTCATGCGGTCACTGATCGGCACCCATGAGGTTCCCGACGGCTCGAACGACGCCAAGCCGGTCACCTCGTGGTATCCGATGATCGGCGCCTGGTGCGCGATGACCGTGAGCTACGCCCTGGCCAACGGTGGGCATCCGCCGCACGTGAAGTTCGCCTACACGCCGATCGGCATGGCGAAGTTCAAGAG
>JBKPRV010000494.1:0-8848 GCA_046734715.1 Actinomycetota bacterium
GGTCGGCGATGCCGAGCACGGCCTGGGCGAACTGCTCCACCACCAGGATCGAGATGCCCTCGCGCGCCACCTGGGCCACGATCTCGTACAGCCGCTGGACCACGATCGGCGCCAGCCCCATCGACAGCTCGTCCAGCAGCAGCACCGCGGGATCGGTGACCAGCGCCCGGGCCAGCGCCAGCATCTGCTGCTCGCCGCCCGACAGGGTGCCGGCCAGCTGCGACCGGCGCTCGCCCAGCTGCGGGAAGCGCTCGAACGCGGTCGCCTCCACCGCCGCCAGGCCGCTGGTCACCGCCGCCACGTGGGTGGCCATCCAGAGGTTCTCCCGCACCGTCAGGTTGGCGAACACGCCGCGGCCCTCGGGGATGGTGCAGACCCCGATGCGGGCCAGGTCGTGGGCGGCCGCCCCGGTCACGTCGTGGCCCGCCACCCGCACCGATCCGGCGGTGGGCGCCAGCAGCCCCGCCGCCACCTTCACCGAAGTGGACTTGCCCGCCCCGTTCGCCCCCAGCAACGCCACCACCGCGCCCTCGGGCACCGCCAGGTCGATGCCGTGCAGGACCTCGATCCCGCCGTAGGCCGCGTGCACGCCGCACAGCTCCAGCGCGGGCTCGGTCATCCCACGCCCTCCGGCGTGCCCAGGTAGGCCTCGATCACCGCGGGGTCGGCCCGGACCTGGTCCGCAGGCCCCACGGCGATGGTGCGGCCGTAGTCGAGCACGTGCACGGTCTCGCACACGTCCATGACCAGCGACATGTCGTGCTCCACGAGGCAGATGGCCAGGCCGTCGGCTGCGAGCAGGCGCAGCAGCGCACCGAAGGCCACGGTCTCGGCCTCGGTCTGCCCCGCGGCGGGCTCGTCGAGCAGCAACGCGGTGGGCCGGGTCATGAGCGCCCGGGCCAGCTCGACCACCCGGGCCTGGCCGGTCGGGATCTCGGAGACCTCTCGCTCGGCCAGGGCGCCGAGCCCGGTGAGCTCGATGATGCGGTCGGCCTCGGCCGCGCTGTCGCTGCCCCGCTGCCACCGGCGTCCCCAGCGGTTCCGGATGTCGCCCCCGACCCGCACGTTGTCCCACACCGTGAGCGAGGTGAACAGCTCCAGCCGCTGGAAGGTGCGCGCCAGCCCGTGGCGTGCCCGGCGGTAGGGCGCGGCGTGCGTGATGTCCCGGCCGTCCAGCACCACCTGGCCGGACTGGGGGCGCTGCAGCCCGCACACCACGTTGAACAGCGTCGTCTTGCCGGCCCCGTTGGGCCCGATGAGCCCGGTCACCGACCCGCGCTCGACCGGCACGGTGGTGTTGGTGAGCGCGGCCTTGCCCCCGAACCGCACCGACACGCCTCGCGCCTCCAGGTGCGCCACGTCAGGCGTCCCTGCCCGCGGCCACCGGCGCCGCCGGGGTCCGTCCGTCGGGCAAGCCGAGGGCAGCGTCCAGCGCGATCCGGTCGTCGTCGGTGTAGGGGCGGGCCAGGCCCACCAGCTCCAGGGGCACGTCTTCGACCTCGGCTCCGGCGGCCGGCCCGGGGGCCGGGCCGAAGCGCTTGGCGAGCAGCGGCATGGCCACCGCCACCGCGACGATCACCACGATCAGCCACCAGTTGCTGATGGCGTCGTTGAGGGCCAGCAGGTAGGCGACGCCGATGGTGGCGAGGCCGCCCACCAGCACGGGGCGGGCCCGGCGCAGCGGGACCCACTCCTCCAGCACCCGCTCGACCGCCCCGGTGGGGTTGCGGCCCACGCTGACGCCCAGCAGCGCGGGCGTCACCGTGGTCAGCCGGGCCAGGAAGTCGAAGAAGCCCTCCAGGTCCGGGTAGTCGGCACCCAGCTTCGCGAAGGTGCTCTGCAGGGCCACGAACAGCACGCCGAAGAGGATCCCGCCCACGAGGGCTCCGCTGACGTAGCCGATCCCGCCCACCACCGTCAGCATGAGCAGCGACAGGCTCAGGAAGATGTCGTAGCGGTCGATGTTGGCCGAGCCGATCTGCGCGGTCATGAGCGCCCCGCCCACGCCGGCGATGGCGGCCGACAGCATGAACACCGACAGCTTGAGCGACAGTGGGCTCTGGCCCAGCGTGGCCGAGGCCGCCGGGCTGTCCCGCAGCGCGGTCAGCCTCCGGCCGTAGGCGCTGCGGCGCAGAGCCACCAGGCCCACCCCCGACACCGCGAACAGCACGGTCACCGCCATGAGGAACGTGCCCGGCGCGGCCAGGTCCACCGGGCCCACCGCGGGCCGGGGGACGCCCAGGTTGCCGCCCGGGAAGATGGTGAAGCGGGTGTGGATCAGCGGCAGCTTCCGCTCGCTGATCTCTCGCAGCACCATGTTGGACAGGAACACGCCGAACGCCATGGTCGACAGGGCCAGGTACAGGCCCCGCAGCCGTAACGACGGCAGTGCCACCAGGGCGCCGACCAGCGCGCACACCAACGCAGCCAGCACGTAGCCCCCCAGCGTGCTGCGGGCGTCGCGGCCGCTGCCGCTGATGCCCCAGTGGTGGACCACCACCGCGCCGATGGCGCCGAACGACAGCACGGCCAGGTTGATCTCGCCCGCGTAGCCGGTGAGCAGCACCAGGGACAGGGCGATCAAGGCCGCGCACATCGCGAAGCCGAGGTCGTTCACCGCGGTCGGCGCCAGCAGCGCCCGCAGCAGCCACATCCCCACCACCAGGGCCACCGCCGCCACCACGGCGTTGCGCATGCTGGGCATGCGGAAGCGCTCCCGGGTGCGGGCCACGGTGGCGCCGCGCAGCCGGTCCTGGGGCAGGAACAGCAGCACCAGGAACAGGGCGATCATGGGCAGCGAGGCCCGGAAGTTCCCTGTCCAGGTCCATTTGTCGGCCGGGAAGTAGCCGATGACGTAGCTCGCGGCCAGCCCCAGAACGAGCGCGCCGGCGAAGGTGCGGGGCACGCTGCGCAGGCGCCCGAACATGGCGGCGGCGAAGGCGTCGATCACCAGCAGCGTCAGGGCGTTGGCGCTCATGGCCGAGCCCATGATCGGCGTGATGAGCACACCCGCGAGCGCAGCCAGGAACGCCCCCAGGGCCCACGAGGCCGTGGCCACCCGCTCGGGCCGGCCGGCGTTGAGCTCCAGGAGGTCGGGGTCGTCCACCACCGCGCGCATGGCAACGCCGGTGCGGGTCCGGTAGAACCCGAGCCGCAGCCCGACCGCCACCACCACCGCGATGATCAGCGCCGCCAGCTCGTGCCAGGTCAGGTTCACGCCGAGGACGTCGACCAGCTTGGAGGGGCCGAAGAACTTGAGGAACAGCCGGGGGGTCCGCGGCGTCGGGTCCCACACCCAGATGCTGAGGGCCAGGAACCCCAGCATCACGCTGACCGGCACGATGATGCGGGTGACCTCGGCGGTCCCCCGCAACCCCCGCATCACCACCGCGTAGAGCACCGCCCCCAGGGCGGGGGCCAGGACCCCCAGGACCAGGACCAGCGCGATGGGCGCGGGCCAGTGCCAGCCGAAGCGCAGCTGCCAGTAGCTGAAGGCCGCCAGCATGGCGATGGCGCCGTGGGCGAAGTTGAAGATGCCGGACGTGGTGTAGGTGACGACCAGGCCCGCGGCCGCGATGCCGTAGACGCCCCCGATGACGAGGCCGAGGACCGTGTACTGGAGGAAGTTGTCCACTACGTCGTGCCCGTCATCCTTGGCCCGTCACCGGATCATGGGGCGAACTTGGTCGAGATCCGGTTGCTGTCCAGCTGAGCTTGGTCCACCACGGGGCCCGACAGCTGGAAGTCGCTGTCGGAGTCGCAGGCGAAGGTCCCCTTCTCGTCCGGGTAGACCTGCTTCCACTCGTTGCCGTCCATCTGCAGCAGCAGTGAGCACTCGGGCGGCAGGTTCTCGCCCGGGTTGGACTCGGCGTGCATCCCACCACCGTCCCAGCTGGTGATCTTCGCCAGCTCGTCCAGCACGCACTGGCGGGTGAGCTCGGTGCACTCCTTCGCCGCCGTGGCCCACAGCAGGAAGGCCGAGGTGGCCTGCATGCCGAGCTGGCTGATGTCGCCGCCGTGGTCGGTGACCAGGTCCATGTACTGCTTCGTCGCCGAGCCGTCCTCGGCGTACTCGAAGGGCACGAACGCCGAGCGCAGCAGGACCTTGTCGCCGTTGCCCCCGGTGTTCCAGTCGGCGAAGGACTGGAGGTAGTTGTTGGAGTCGGTCACCCAGATGGGGTGGTAGTCGACCTGGGCGGCGGCGTCGAGCAGGTTCTGCATGTTGGGGAAGGCCTGGCCCGAGTAGTAGACGACCTCGGCGCCACAGGTCTTGAGCGCCTGGGCGAAGGGCTTCCAGTCGGTCTCGCCCAGCAGGCCGTACTGCTGGGGGCAGTCGAGGAACTTCCACCCGAACGAGGGGAACGCCTGGACCACCTTGTCCTTGGTGTCCTTGGTGGCGGCGAAGTCGGCGAACATGACCGACGCCTTCTTCACCTCGTCGGGGTACAGCTCGGCGATCTGGCCTGCGCTGCCCGCGGCGAACACGTCGGCCGGGTTGGGCACCGGCTGGTAGGCCAGCGGGGCATTGGCGAACTCGGGGCTCACTGCGTAGGTCGGCACCGCCGGCAGGCCGCAGCCCAGCCGGGTCTCCTCCTGGTTGACGTCGTTGGCCCAGGCTTCGCCCACGAGCATGAACACCTGTGAGCACGCCTCGGTGGTGGCGTTGACCACGTTGGTGATGGCCGCGTCGTAGTAGTTGCCCACGATCTGGCGGCCGTTGATCCCGCCCTGCTCGTTGCACCAGTCGATCATGGTGGAGATGGCGTCGGAGGTCTCGTGGCTGAGGCCCGGCGACAGGCTGAAGCCCTTGTCGTCGCCGTAGCCGATGACGATCTGGTCGTCGGTGACGCCCTGATCGGTGGCTCCGGAGGCGTCGCCCTCGCCGCAGGGGGAGGCGAGCGTGCCGAAGTGGTCGGCCGCGGCGTCCTCGGCCGGCGCGGTGGTCTCGCTGTTGCCGTCGCCTTCGCCCGTGGCGGTCGGATCGTCGCCCCGGTCGGAGCTGCACGCCGCCGCGAGCACGGTCAGCGCCGCCAGCGCTGCCAAGAGGCGCCACCAGGTCCTGCGCACGTCGTCGTCCTCCCCTTCGTCTGCCCTGAGCCCGCTGTCCCCCATATCTGACGGGCCGTCATAAACGACCGTAGCGCGTCACTCCGCCCCGGGTAACCGCATCAGCTCGACCCGGGTCCCGTCGGGGTCGATGCAGTACACGAAGTCCATCAGGCCGTCGCCTTCGCCCAGTGTGGTCCGGGTGTCGTGCAGCACCGTGCCGCCCGCCTGGGTGACCCGGGCGGCGGCGGCGTCGACGTCCGCCACCCGCACCGACACGTGGGTGAAGCCCAGCCGGTTGACCGGGCGGCGGGCACCGTCGCCGCCGGCTGGCGGCGCGGTGAAGTGCAGCAGCTCGACGGTCACGCCGTCGCGCCGCAGGAACTGCGAGTGCAGGGCCACGCCGTCGAGCTCCATGAGCCGCCCGAACTCGGCGCCCACGTCGAAGCTGTGGCTGGGCACGAAGCCGAGGCCGTCGCGCCAGAACCGCAGCGCCCGGTCGGGATCGGCCACGCACACGCCGACGTGGGACACCCGCACCGGCGCCACCGCCTCCCGCGGTATCGCCGCCCGGGCGATGGCGGCCACGTCGGCGGGCTCCCGATCGGCGGTGTCGATCTCCAGATCCGCCACCTCCCGGTAGGCGGCGGTGCGGTCGGGCAGCGGCACCTCCACGTGGATGCGGAAGTCGCTGCCCGCGGCCCGGGCGGCGCGGACGTCCTCGGGCGCGGTGAGCGCCACCACGAACGGCTCGACCAGCGCCTCCCGGCATGCGGCCGTGTCCACCACGCTGGCGGCGGCGGCGATGACGGACGGGGTCGGGTCGGCCAGGGACAGGCGCAGGTGGTCCGCCTCCCACAGGTGCAAGGCGTCCATCCCCTCGGTCTCGGCCAGCACGCGCCCGGTGATGCCCCGGGCCGCGATCAGGTCGGCGTCGCTGTCCCGCACCGGCCGCCCGGACCACCCGGCCAGGGCCTCGCTCAACGTCGTCTTGCCCACTGCCATGGGCCCCACCACCACCAGATGTCGCGTCACCATGCCCCCTAGAGTGCTAGATCGCATGGGGCAGACAGTGGCCGTGATCCCGGCCTGGAACGAATCCGCCACCGTCGGGGCGGTGGTGTACGCCGCGCTCGACGCCCGTCTGGTGGACGTCGTGGTGGTGGTGGACAACGCCTCCACCGACGGCACTGCGGCCGTGGCGGCCGCCCACGGCGCCCGGGTGGTGCACGAGCCGATCCCCGGCAAGGGCGAGGCGCTGCGGGCCGGCGTGGCCGCGGCCGGCGCCGCGAGCGTGCTGGTGTTCCTGGACGCCGACCTCGTGGGCCTGCGTCCCGGCCACGTCGACCGGCTGGTCTCCGCGGTGGCGTCGGGCGAGGCCGACATGGCCTGTGGGATGTTCGACCGGGGCCCGGTGGTCAACCGCGTGCTGCGGGCCACCCTTCCCGTCCTCACCGGCCAGCGGGCGCTACGCCGCGCGCTGTTCGACCGGCTGCACGAGGACGACGTGCGGGGCTGGAGGGTCGAGGCCGCCCTCAACAGCCTGGTGGCCCAGCGGGGACTGGTGCGCCGGGTGGAGGTGCTGCCCGGCCTGTGGCACCGGACCAAGGAGGAGAAGCTGGCGACCCCCGCCCGCGGCCACGCCACCAAGCTGGCCATGCTCGCCAGCGCGTGCTGGGGCTACGTCCGCGTCGGCCTGCGGCCGATCTAGCCGCACTGAGTTCCTGGTCGCGGCTCAGCCGTACCGAGTTCCTGGTCGCGGCTCAGCCGCTCCATGGCCTGGCGCGCGGCTCGTCGTAGAGGACTCCGACGTCCTCGCCGTCGATGGCGCGGTTGGCGTGCGCCAGCCACTGGTTGGCGCCGGCCAGGGGCTCGGGCATGGCGTCGCGGCCGAACCAGCCCACGTCGCGCGTCTCCAGCGGGTGGGCCTCGAGCTCGCCACCGGTGGCGTGGCACAGGAACACGAGGCTGTAGAGCGGCACCCGGGTGAAGCCCAGCCGCAGGCCGTCGAGCAGCGCGATGAGCCGGACGGGCCGGCAGTCGATGCCGGTCTCCTCCTTGACCTCCTTCACCGCGATCTCGCTGGCCGAGTAGCCGACGTCGGCCCAGCCGGTCGGGTACAGCCAGATGCCGCTGTCGGCCCGCTGCACCAGGAGGATCTCCTTGGCGTCGTTGTGGACCACTGCGCCGACGGCCACCTTGGGCGTGATGTAGCCGGCGATGCCGTCGCCCACGCCCTTCATCCACTCCTCGACGAAGTGCTCGGCGTCGAAGCCCTCGTCGGCCTGGGCCGCGGCCCGGATGTCGCCCGCCACCGCCAGCACCTCGTCGAACCGCTCCCGCTCGTACAGGCTCTGGGTGAAGCCGAGGCCGGTGCGCGCGATGCCGGACAGCGCCTCGGCCCAGCGGATCAGGTCCTGGCGGGTCGGGGGCAGGCGGCGGCTCACGAGCCGACGTTACCGTCGCCGGCACGCGGGACTTCAGGCGCTGATCGTCACGGCGTGGTGGTCAAGGCGTGGAGCAGGGCGCGTTCGGTCTCGGCCAGCAGGCCCTCGTCCGTGACCTTGGTGCCCTCGGTGGTGCGCACGTAGAACGAGTCGACCACCTGGGGCCCGAGCGTCTGCACCTTGGCCCCCACTATGTCGAGGTCGAGGTCGGCGAGCGCGCTGGTGATCCGGTAGAGGACGCCCATCCCGTCGGGGGCGTGCACCTCGACCACCGTGGAGTCGGTCGAGGCGTCGACGTCGAAGCGGATCTCGGGCTCGACGTCGCCGTCGTACACCGCCCGCCGGCGCGACCCGTAGGTGCGGGCCCGGTCGGCCAGGCGGGCCTGGATGGCCAGCCGTCCCGCGAGCGCCCGGTCGAGGTCGGCCACGCACTTCTGCCAGCTGAACGTGGGCCCGAAGCTCGACACCACCCGGAACACCTCGATGGCCCAGCCCTCCTCGGTGGCCACCATCGCCTCCACCACGTCCAGGCCGTGGAGGGACAGCACCCCGGCCACCCGGGCGAACAACCCGTGCCGGTCGGGCGTCACCACGGTGAGCTTGTCGCTCTCGGCCACGATGACCTGCTCGCCGCCCTGCAGCAGCACCCGCTGCGCGGCGGTGGGGAACTCGTCGGCCACTTCGACCGCCGCGCCCCCGCCCAGCACGTGGTCGACCTTGGCCACCAGGCCCCGCACCAGGCTGGCCTTCCAGTCGCTCCAGGCCGCGGGGCCGGTGGCCAACGAGTCGGCCTCGGTCAGGGCGGCCAGCAGCTCCAGCACCTCGCGCTCGCCCAACGTGGCCGCCACCGCGTCGATGGTGGCGGGATCGTCGATGTCGCGCCGGGTGGCCACGTCGGCCAGCAGCAGGTGGTGCCGGCACAGCGAGCTCAGCACGGCGGCGTCGGCCGCGTCGAGGCCCATGCGCGGCGAGATCTCGGCCAGCATCCGCACCCCGTTGGCGGTGTGGTCGCCGCCCTCGCCCTTGCCGATGTCGTGCAGCAGCCCGGCCAGCACCAGCAGGTCGGGCCGCTGCACCCGGCCGGCCAGCGCCCCGGCCCGCACCGCGGCCTCCCACAGGTGCCGGTCGACCGTGTAACGGTGGTAGGCGTTGCGCTGGGGCTTGCTCCGCACCATGGGCCACTCGGGGAAGTAGCGCTCCCACACGCCCTGCTGGTCGAGCGCCTCCAGCAGCCCGATGGCCGGCGGGCCGGCCAGCAGCAGGTCGACGAGGGCGGCTCGGGTGGCGGCGGGCCACGGCGCGTCGGGGACCGGCGCCTCGGCGGCCAGGCGGGCCAGCGTGTTCCGGCCCAGCAG
>JBKPRV010000495.1:0-18019 GCA_046734715.1 Actinomycetota bacterium
ACACGGGATTTGCCGGACCATCCGGAGCAACCCGCCTCTGAGTGTGCCGGTACGACTAGCGCCGGGTGGGGCCCGGGACGAGTTCGATCGGTGTCGCGATGAGGTCGACGAGGGCGCCGTTGCGGACCACGGTGATGGGTAGCCGGCGGCCGATGGCGTCGGCCAGCATCATGCGTTGGAGCGCTTGCGCGCTGGCGACTGTCTCACCGCCGGCGGTCAGCATCAGGTCGCCTTCGAGGAGGCCGGCGCGTGCGGCCGGGCCGTCGGGCACGACTTGCATGATGCGCAACCCGAGCTGTTGACCGGTGCGTTGGGCGATGGCGGGTGGTAGGGGGGCGGGTGTTCCGGCGACGCCGAGGTAGGCGCGCCGGAACCGTCCTTCGGAGAGCAGCGCGCCGATGATGCGGCGGGTGGTGTCGTTGATCGGTACCGCGAGTCCAACACCGATGCCCGCGACCGCGGTGTTGATCCCGACCACATCACCCGAACCGGTCGCGAGCGCGCCGCCGGAGTTGCCGGGGTTGAGGGCGGCGTCGGTCTGGATCACGTCATCGATGATGCGGGTTGTCGCGCCCGAGCGCGTTGGCAGCGACCGGCCCAGGGCGCTGACGACGCCGGCCGTCACGCTGCCGGCGAGGCCGAGGGGGTTTCCGACCGCGACGACGAGTTGGCCGACACGCAGCTGTGACGCATCTCCCAGGCGGGCGGGCGGCGGTGTGGGCCCGTCGACGCGCACGACGGCGAGATCGGAGAGGGGATCGGTGCCGATGACCCGCAGCGGAGATGTGGTGCCGTCCGCGAACGAAGCGCTGCCCGAGGTGCTGCGCCCCACGACGTGGGCGTTGGTGAGCAGAAAGCCGTCGTCGGTGAACGCCACCGCCGATCCGGCACCGCCCTCGACCCGGCCGTCGCTCCTACGGCGCGACACGCTGACCGCCGCCACCCGAGGCGTCAGCTCGGCCGCGATCCTCGTCACGACCTGCGAATAAGCATCGAGCGCCCGAGCGTCACTGTCTCGCATAGGCATGGCCTTCTTCGGTGGTGGCAGGTGCAACGCCAAGCGAGGCGATCCGCTTCCCGCTCGGTTCAACCAGGGCGAATAGCTGCCACGTGCCCCAACCGATGGCTAGCCTGCCTGCGTGTTCGTCGAGCGAGTCACCCTCCCGCGTGCCGAATGGGAGGCGTGGACCGGACGACTTCGGCTCCTCACCGAGCCGCCGGACGCGCTGGTCGCATGCTTCGCCTGGCCGTCGGATGACGACACGATCACCTCGATCAACGTGTGGGACTCCGCCTCGGACGTCGCGAACTTCTTCGTCGAGCGCGCGCACGCCATCGTCGAGACCCACGGCCCTCCGAGCCGAAAGCCGGAACGGATGGGCGAGACCGTGAGCGCCTACATCAGACGTGATGACCTGACCTCCGGGTGACGCCCCGGTGCGGGGCGAGTCTGGCGTGGGCGTCCGTGGGAACGTCTCACCGTGGGCGGTTCGACCGTGACCATCGCCGCCATCGATGATCGGTGGGCTTGATGCGCACGCGGGAGCTCGGCGAGCGACGGGTGTCCGCGATCGGGCTCGGGGGGGCTGCCCATGTCGATCGAGGGCGGCCCGACGCCGACCAGTCGACCGCCGCGATCCACCCCCAGCGGGCATGCGAGGCGTCCCTGCGTCGTGTCCGTACAGAACGAGTTCTCACCGGCCCTCCGTACCAGCGAACCCGTGCTTCGCCTGGGTGACGAGCAGGTCGACCGACCCGGCCGAGCCTGACCGCATCGCAGAGCAGCTAGGCCGCAACCCCCGATCGGCTCTGGGCGCCGGGACGGGTGATGACCGTGGCGAGCAGTCCCATCGCCACGGCCGCTACGGCCGCCACGGCGAAGATGGTGGGCAGCGTGACACCGGCGTCCTGCAGCGGGCCGGCACCGAAGGCGGCGATGCCGTAGCCCAGCTGGTAGGCGGCGATGACCCAGCCCGCCGCGGCGGCGGAGATGGCGACCAGCTTCTCCTCCGCGAAGCTGATCGTGAGGGGCAGCAGCGCCGAGCAGCCCAGCCCGGCCAACCCGAACGCGAGGATGCCGGCCGCCGCGTCGCCTTCGCCAAGGGTCGCGATCGCCACGAGCGCGACGGCGAGCACGAACGGCAGCAGGCGGTAGGTGCGGTGGGCGGGGAAGCGCCGCTGGATCGAGGCGAACAGCACCCGGCCCAGTGTCACCGCTGCCCAGAACGTGGTGAGGGTCAGGGATGCCACGGTGGTGGAGGCGCCGAGCTCACTCGTCATGTCGATCTGGGACCAGTTGCCGTTCATCGTCTCGCAGATCCCGTAGAGGACCGCGAAGCCGGCGTAGAGCCAGAAGCGGGCGGGGATGCCGGCCGGCCGGCGCTCCTCCGGGCCGGCGACCGCGCGGGGCCCGGTGCGCAACGGCAGGGGCGCGCTGGCGAGGAGCAGCGCGACGAGCAGGAGCAGCGACAGGAGCGGGAGGCCCCACCAGAACCCGAGGCCGTCGAAGACGGCGACGAACACCGGGGCGAGCACCGTGCCCAGGCCCAGCAGCGCGTTGAGGGTGAGGACCGAGCGGTCGACCGCGCCAGGGTGGAACGCGGCGGTGAACGTGTTGAGCGTCGGCACCGTCAGCCCGAACCCGAGCCCGAGGAGCCCGGTCGCCACGAGGAGCAGGCCGTACGCGAGCCCGGTGTCATCGGTGAAGGCGGTGCTGGTGACGAGCAGGGCCATCGACAGGAGGCTCGCCGTCAACCCCGCCAGATAGACCCGCTTGGGCCCGTGGTCCGCGGCCAACCGGGTGCCGAGCACCGAGGCCGCGATGGCGGTCACGACCTGGGGCAGGAACAACGCCCCGTACTGGCTCCGGGAGAGGTCGTACTCGTCCGGGTCGGTGAAGATCGTGCTCGCCGCCGGGAACGTGACGAGCACGATGCCCTGGACGAGCCCCGCTCCGTAGACGACCCTCGTCTCGGTCGTCGTCGCCATCGGAGCAGTGCCCTGCTGCGACCGCTCTGGCCGGCCCCGTCAGCCCCCGGCCGCCACTGCGGGCGTGGTCGGCAACGGTTCCGTTGGGGCTGCGGTCAGCGGCGCCGTGATGTCTTCGAGCGACTTGCCCTCGGCGTCGATCCCGATTATCAGCTCGACGAGCCCGCCGATCGCCATGATCGCCGCCCCGACCAGATAGCCGATGAAGAGACCGGTGCGGCTGCTCCCGTCGCCGATGAGCGCGCCGTAGAAGGCCGGCCCCAGCGCCCCGGCTATGCAGCCGATGGCGAAGAACACGGCGATCGCCTCCGAACGGATCTCGATCGGCCAGGTCTCGCTCACGGTCAGGTACGCCGCGCTCGCGCCGGCGGAGGCGAAGAAGAAGATCACGACCCAGAGGACCGTCTGCGACGCCGCGTCGAGCGAGCCGTTGTCGAACAGGAAGGCGCTGACGGCCAGCAGCGCGCCGGACAGCAGGTAGGTGCCCGAGATCATCGGCCGCCGGCCCACCGTGTCGAACAGGGGACCGAGCACGAGAGGACCGATGAGGTTGCCGACGGAGAACGCCAGCCCGTAGATGGGCACACGGGTGGCGCTGACGCCGTAGAAGTTGATGAGCACCAGCGCGTAGGTGAAGAAGATGGCGTTGTAGAGGAACGACTGGGTGATCATCAACGTCGCCCCGAGGATCGCCCGGCGCGGGTAGGTGTGGAACACCAGCCCCAAGAAGCGCAGGTAGCCGTACTGCTTCTCCGGCACCAGCTCGAGGGCCGCGTCGTCCGGGACCTCCTCGAGGGTTTGGCCGTGCGCCAGAGCGGCCGCCTCGATCTTGGCCAGCTCGGCCTCCGCCTCCTCGACCCGGCCGTGGGTCATCAACCACCGCGGGCTCTCGGGGAGCGTGCGCCCGACCACCAGGACGATCAGCGCCAGCACCGGGCCCATCAGGAAGGCGAGCCGCCACCCGACGTTGACGGCGAAGGCGTTGAGGAAGATCAGCGACGCGAACGAGCCGAGGATCGCACCCGCCCAGTACGTCCCGTTGATCCAGATGTCGACCCGTCCCCGGTACTTCGACGGCATCATCTCGTCGATGGCCGAATTGATCGCCGCGTACTGGCCGCCGATCCCCATGCCCGCGACCAATCGGGTCAGGTAGAAGAACACCAGCCAGCCCGTGTGATGCCCGGTCACGAACGCCGCGGCCCCGGTGCCGAGCAGGTACAGCAACAGGGTCGTGATCAAGAGGCGGCGGCGCCCGAGCTTGTCGGACATCCGCCCGAACACCAGCGCACCGATCATCTCCCCGACCAGGTAGATCGAGGCGATCAGACCGACCTCGGTCGAGGTCATGTCCAGCGTCTGTGGCTTGGTCAGCTGGCCCGTTACCGAGCTGGCGATGGTGATCTGCAGCCCATCGAGGATCCACGCCGCCCCCAGGCCGCAGACCATCCGGGTGTGGAACGGCGACCAGCGCAAGCGGTCGAGCCGGGCCGGGATCGTCGAGCGGATGGGAACGGCCAGGGACGCGGAGTCGCTCATCGGGGACCCTCCTGCCATCGGGCTACGAGATGACCTCGTTGCGACATTGAGCACTCAGGCCGATCGCGGGTTCATCATCCGTTGTGGGGGAATTCGGCCTGCCCGCCCGCTTGGGATGATCAGGCGGAATCGCATGCCGAGTTGATGTCACATCCCTCCGTCGGCCCTGGGGCGCCGCGGGGCTGAAGGGATGTCACGGAGTCGTGCACCGCGACGACCTCGTCCTGCTGTAATCCCCTCGTGGACGACGCGGAGTTCGAGCGGCTGTACGGCCCGTGGGACCCTTTCGACCCCACCGGGGCGCAGGAGTTCCTCGCCGACTTCCCGAGGCCGTGGTGGGTGGTGGGCGGCTGGGCGGTCGAGGCCTTCTCCGGGGTCCACCGCGAGCACCACGACGTGGACGTGGCCATCTTCAAGTACGACCTGCCGGCCCTGCTCGACCTGGTCGGAGACCGGTACGACGTGTGGAGCGTGAGGAACGGCTCGCTGCGTCCGATCAACGAGACGTGGCCCGAGCCTCCCCCGGACGCGGGCCAGGTGTGGCTGCGCGAGCACGCGCAGGCGCCCTGGGTGATCGACGTGCTGATCAACGAGGACCGCGCCGGGCAGTGGGTGTCACGTCGGGAGGAGTGGTCCGCGCCGCTCGACGAGGTCACGTGGGTCGCGGACGACGGCATCCGGTACCAGAACCCCGAGGTCGTGCTGCACCACAAGGCGCGCGGGAACGAGGAGAGGGACCGCGCCGACCGCGACACCGCCTGGCCGCTGATGGACGACGCGCCGCGGGCATGGCTGCGCGAGGCCGTGCTCCGGGTGTACGGCGCCGACCACCCGTGGCTGACCTGGATGGACGGGCAGCCCAGCGCCACGTCGAGGTGAGGCCTCGAGCGGTAACCACTGTCACGCCGCCGGGGTTCCCCGACACTGTGCAGCGTTGGTCACGGGGGCCGACGCGGCGCGAGCCTGATCAGGCGGTTGATCTCTTCGACCAGGCGGTTGACTTCGGCCCAGTCGCGGCGCCAACCCTCGTAGTCGTCGCCCGGGTGCTGCATGTGCATGGCGGTGGTGGTGAACACGGCGTGGCGGGCAACGAGCTGCTTGAGCTGGTAGTCATGCATGGTCCAAGAATAGCGAACATGTGTTCGCTATGACCAGAGGCGTGCGCGCCGGCTGCGGCGGTGTGGGTCTGCGGTTCACTAATCATTGCCTGCCCTCTCTGACGAGTCCGGGCATGATCCGGGCCACGCGGTCGTTCATGTAGTCGTCGGCTTGCTGGCCGGTGGCGGTAGCGGGATCGATGTCGGGCTGGTGGCCCGTGTAGTGGGTGTCGAGCGTGACCGCGACGCCGAGCATGTACTTGCCCAGCGGCGGGAGCGGCTTGTCCATGGGGACCAACGTGCCGGTGAGCTGCGGCACGGGCCGCGGGGTCACCTCAGGCCAGTCCTCCGGGGCCCGGGGGGTAGGCCGGGTCAGGACGGGAGCGATGTCGGCCGCGGTGGCGTCGCGCCGAGTGAGGGGCGGGCCGAGGTTCCAGCGCTCACGCAGCGTCCGGATCATCGAGGTGTTGCGGTAGGGGTCGGTGACGACGGTCGCGGCGCCGACATATGCAGACACGGCCACGGTCGGGATCCGAACGCCGGCACGATCGAAGCCGAATCCCAGTTGGCCGACCGGGGCCGCCGGGTCAGGGGGATCAACACGGGGAGGCACCACGTGGTCGTAGGTGCCCCCGTGCTCGTCCCATCCCACCATCAGCAGCGTGTTGGCGAAGTTCGAGCCCTCCAACGTCGACGACGACCGCACGGCCGAGTAGATCCGACCGAGCAGCTCTTCCCCCCGAGAATCGACGACGGCAGATCGGCCGAGACCCCCGGGAACAACGCCCCGACGGCCGGGTGGTAGTCGTTGTGTGCGTGCACCAGGCTGGGCTCTATGAACGCATACGTGGGGCAGCGTGCCCCGCTCCGCGTCCTCGAAGAAGTCGTCGAGGCTGGAGAAGTTGGTCGCCAAGCTCTTCTGGAGGCGTGGCGCGTGGACCATCCCGGTCAACGACATCCGCATCCCCGGGTCGACGTAGACCCGCCACGACAGGCCGGCCGCGTCGAGCCGCTCGAAGATCGTCTCGGCGTCGTTGTGGAGCGGGAAGTTGTCGTACGGCGCGTTGACGACGAACCCCGACGACGAGGCGGCGTGGTAGAAGGACCGGTTCGTGAAGGTCTGCGACGGCACCTCGCAGTGCCAGTGATCGAACGTCGCGAACCCCCGGGCGATGCTCGACAGCACCGGCACCTGCTCGACCGTATGGCCGGTCATGATCTGCGAGTACTCGTCGAAGGTGGGCTGGCGGCCCATCTCGGCGGTGAACGCGCTGACGTAGTCGGCGACGGATCCGTCCATCGTCGGCGTCCGGTCGGCCGCAGCCGGTGCGTTGAACGGCGCGATCATGGCGTCCGCCAGCGCGCCCTGGTTCGCCGGGGGATCGATGGTCCCGAACAGCTGCGTGTTGCCCAGCACCCCCTCGAAGTCGGCGAGCCGGTGATCGGTGGCGCAGACCCGCCATTCACCGCCAGGATCAGCAACAAATAGTGGGCAATGTGCGCAGCACCGTTATGTGACGGTTGACACATTGCGACCCTCGGGGCAGGCTTCGGTGGCGGATCGACACCGTATCGATCGCAGGGGGGCCACCATCATGAAGCGCACACCGCGCCGACTCGTCTCCGCTTTGGCCGTGATCGTCTTGCTCGGAGGGCTCTCGGCAGGCAGCGCTAGCGCGGCTCCCGCCGAGAGCCAGCCGGCCGGCGACGATCAGCTGGAGGCCTACACCGCCGTGGTGCAAGCCGACCAGCTACCCACGATCGCCGAGCAGGGCATCGACGTGAGCGCCCAGCGAAGCGTGGAGAACGGCGTCGAGCTCGACATGGTGCTCGACGAGAACCAGGCCGACCGGCTGCGGGGGCGGGGCGTGGACCTGAAGCTGACCCGGGTCCGGGGGGGCTTGACCGTCCAGCAGTTCGCGGCGGAACAGGCTGCCAACGGCTTCAACGTCTGGCGCTCGTACGACGAGCCCGGCGGCATCCGCGACCAGCTCTACGCCGCGGCTCGCACAAACCCCCAGCTGGTGAAGCTCGAGGTCCTCGGCCACACCGGCCAGGGTCGCGAGATCATCGCGGTCAAGATGACCCAAGGTGCGGGCGATGTACCAGACGGTGCACGTCCGGCCGTCCTCTACAGCTCGACCCAGCACGCGCGTGAATGGATCTCCACCGAGGTCAACCGGCGGCTGATGAACCACTTCATCGATCGGTGGCGGGCCAACGACCGTTCAGTCCGCAAGCTCCTGCAGACGACCGAGCTCTGGTTCGTGCTCGTGGCCAACCCCGACGGCTACCAGTACACGTTCGACCACGAGCGGCTGTGGCGGAAGAACCTCCGCGACAACAACGGGGACGGACAGACCCAGGTCGGCGACGGCGTCGACCCCAACCGCAACTTCCCCAACCACTGGGGCTGGGACGAGGAGGGGTCGTCGTCCATCCAGTCCAGCGACACCTACCGGGGTCCGGCGCCGATGTCGGAGCCGGAGACCCAGGCGATGGTCGGGCTGCTCGACCGGATCGGCTTCGCCTTCCAGGTCAACTGGCACTCCGCTGGGCAGTGGCTGCTGTACGCCGAGGGCTGGCAGACCAGCACCCCCACCGCGGACGACCCGATCTACTACGCCATGTCCGGCAACCTGGATGCCCCGGCGATCAACGAGTTCCACCCAGGTCTGAGCTCGGACGTCCTCTACGTCACCAACGGCGAGACCACCGACTACGCGCACGCCAAGACCGGCGCATTGGCGTGGACTCCTGAGCTGTCCGAGGGCTGCGACGGGTGTGGCTTCGTCTTCCCCGACGACGACGCGCTGGTGCAGGCCGAGTTCGAACGCAACCTCCCGTTCGCCCGATCGGTGGCCGACTCGGCGGTCGACCCGGATGACCCGAAGACGGTCACCGGGATCACCACCAAGCCGTTCTACGTCGACAGCGACGACCCCTACAAGCGCAGCAACCCGGGCGTCCAGCTGAGCTTCACCAAGTCGTACGGCGACCCGCAGCCGGTCGCCGTGATCGCCAAGCGCAGCCTCGGTGCCGTGACCGTGAAGTACCGCATCAACGGTGGCGACGTGCAGTCGGCACCCATGTCCGAGTGGCAGGGCGGGTCCCGGTACAACCCGGCGTCGGTCTACTACCACCAGATGCGGGGCGTGGTGACCGGCACCGACCCCGGCGACTCGGTCGAGGTCTGGTTCGAAGGTGGCGGCCAGCGGAGTGATTCGTTCACCTACCAGGCCGTCTCCGAGAGCGGGAACCGCGTGCTCGTCGTGGCGGCCGAGGACTACACCGGCGCCTCGCCGGTGCAGACCGGCGGCCCGCAGTACGTCGACACGTACACCGCCGCCTTGGCCGCCAACGGCCAGCAGGCCGACGTCTACGACATCGACGCCGCCGGACGGATCGCCCCCGACGCCCTCGGAGTGCTCAGCCACTACGACGCCGTCGTCTGGGAGACGGGCAACGACCTGGTCACCCGCACCGCCGGCCGCGCTGGAGGGAATGTCGACCTGCTGGCAATCGACGAGCTGCTCCAGTTCCGCTCGTACATGAACGAAGGCGGCAAGGTGCTCTTCGCAGGCGACTCCGCCGGCCAGCAGTACACCAGTGCCGCCGTGGGCAACCAGCTCTTCGACCCTAAAGGCGAGATCGCCTGCAACCCGCTTCCCGCGGGTACGGACCCGAGGCGCTGCCTGCCCTCGTTCGGCTCATTCGGCGGTGGCGACACCACCAACGACGTGCTGCAGTACTACCTCGGTGGTTACGTCGCCGTGGCCAACGACGGTCACGACGGCGGTGTGGCGTTCGGCTCGAACGGCGTCGACGACCCGTTCACGGGCCTCTCGTGGGGCCTCGACGATCCCATCTTCGGGGGCAACAACTTCCGGAGGTCGTCGTTCCTCGCCACCAGCGGCGTCCTACCGACGGACCAGTTCAAGCAGTTCGACAGCTGGGCCGCGGCGCGGTACGCCAAGCCCGGTGGTCCGTTCGATCCGCACACTGGGACCCAGTACGTCTACTCGCAGATCGCGGATGTCTCCTACAAGCGGCTCACGCGTGAGATCGCCGTTCCGGCGGCCGGCGGGTCGATGACGTTCTGGACGTCCTACGACACCGAGGCGCAGTGGGACCACCTGTTCGTGGAGGCGCGCACGCCCGGCGGTGACGACTGGACGACGCTGCCGGAGGCCAACGGGCACACGACGACGTCGACCGGCCAGAGCTGCCCTGCGGGCTGGGTCGAGCTGCACCCGCAGCTCGAGCACTACCAGACGTGGGACGGCGTGAACGCATGTACCGGGACCGGCACCACCGGCGCCTGGAACGCCGCGAGCGGCAACTCGGCGGGTTGGCAGGAGTGGAGCATCGACCTCTCGGCGTACGCCGGCGGGAGCGTCGAGATCTCCATCGCCTACGCCAGCGACTGGGCGTCGCAGGGCATCGGCGTCTTCGTGGACGACATCACGCTCCCCGACGGCACCAGCACCTCGTTCGAGACCGGCCTGGACGGCTGGGCGATCACCGGGGCGCCCGAGGGCAGCGCACCCAACGTCAACGACTTCATCCGGACCGACGCATCGGGCTTCCCGGTCGGCAACGCGATCGCCACGCCGCACTCGCTGCTGCTGGGGTTCGGGCTGGAGGGCGTCTCAACTGAAGACGAACGCAACGCAGTGATGGGCCGCGCACTCGACCACCTGCTGGACTAGGAGGGGCAGCACTCAGGCGACGTGGCGCGAGCTGCGCGGCCAGATTCGGAACATCGAAGGTGAGTTCGAGGCCGTCGAGATTCGATGGCGCGCCTTCCGGGGCAAGCCACGTCTCGCGGCCTCGACCGCCTGTCGTGTGCCCACGATCCCGTGGACGTCGCATGTTCAGCGATTGTCGTGTTCAGTCGAGGAACAGGCGGAGGAGAGCGTCGGTGAGCCAGTCCTGGTATCGCTCGACGGGCCAGCCGGCGTCGCGGACGAGTCGGAGGTAGGCATCCGCGGCGAGCATGCACAGGGTGTCGGTGATGGCGCCTTCGTCGTAGCGCACGCGGGTCGTCTTGCGGGTCAACGCGACGGCGAACTCGTTGAGACCGTCGTGACGCTGCCGTTGAAAGCGCTTCCAGAGATCGCCGGCGTCAGCGTCGACCGCCGCGGCGATCTCGAGGGCGCGCAACACGGGCGCGGCGCGCTGGTTGATGAGGCACATGTTGCGGGCGTGTAGTTCGATCGAACGCACCGCGTCGGGCTCGTCTACGGCCTCGCGCCACCAGGCTCGCTCGGCGATCGGGACCGGTGCGTCGTCGCCGGCCAGGGCTCGATCGACGACGAGGCGCAGGATCGTCGCCTTGGGCCCGACGGCCGTGAAGATCGTCGGTCGGGCGACGCCCGCCTCGGCGGCTATCTCTTCGATCGACGTCGCCAAGTAGCCCTTGTCGGAGAACAGCCGGTAGGCGGCCGCGCAGATCAGCTCGGGTGCGTCCCCGCGTCGAATCGTCGTGTGGTACGGACGTCGCTTGACAGCAGCCATCGAACTCATCATACTCCAGATCTATTTAATTAGATGTCACATCTAATAACACTTGAGGTGGAGCATGGATCAGACCGATGCGTTCCTCGCCACGACGCTGCCGCGCCTGTGTGACGCCGACACGGCGCTCCATGACGGCGATGCCGGGCCGCGGATGGCGATGTGGTCCCATGACGACCCCGTGACCTTGTTCGGCGGGGCCATGGGCGGGTCCGGCTGGGCGGAGATCGAGCCGATCTTCCAGCGTCTCGGCGCCTCGTTCTCCGGCTGCAGCTCCTTCGACGTCGAGATCATCGCGGCGGGAGCCGACAACGACCTCGCCTACACCGTCGCCTTCGAGCACACCACCGCCGCCGTCCATGGAGGCCCGGCCTCGGCGTACGTGCTGCGTGTCACCACCGTGTTCCGCCGCGAGGACGGCGAGTGGAAGGTGGTGCACCGTCACGCCGATCCGTCGGGATCACCGGCTGCCGGCAACGTCCTCGAGCAACTCGCACCCGGCTCACGGACCTTCGGGCGCTGACCGCGATCGGTGTCACCCTCAGCTGAGGGCGTCCAGCTCGGCGTCGCTGAGGGCCTCGCGAAGATGGTCGGGATCACGGAGCCACTCTTCCCACGGCACGGCTTGGACGGGCGGCGTGGCGTCGATGCCGAGGTCGGCTCGGATCTGGTCCACGATCCGCTCCGCCGCGGGGCGCTGGTTGTCCGGCGCCGCCGGGACGGGGGCCGCCCAGGCGCTGCACGCGAGCCGGCCGTCTGCGCGCAACACCCGGACGAGGTCGGCCAGCCCGCGCTGGCGGTCGGGAAGGTGGGAGATGACCAGGTTGGCGACCACGGCGTCGAACGTGCCATCGCGGTAGGGCAGTCCTGGTGCCATGGCGGCGATGACGACCACGTGGCCGCTGGTGGCGCGTGCGACCGCGAGCATGGCGAGGGAGGGGTCGACGCCGACCACTCGAGCGAGTGGCTCGCTACCGCTGATGGTGCGAGCGATCAGTCCCGTGCCGGTGCCCACGTCGAGGACGATCTCGTGTGGGGAGGGCGCCAGCGCCGCCACGAGGTCACGCGCCACGGGCGTGAACCGGGACACGGCCACGGCCTCATAGGCCGCGGCGACCGAGTCGTAGGACAGCCAGCCGGCGGAAGACGAAGTCGTAGGCGCCATGGTCCATCCTCGGTTGCCTACCGGTAGAGGACGACGGTGGCGCAACCGGCATTGCCGGATTGCCATCGTCACTTCGCGTAGCGCCGGTCCGCCGGAGGATGGCACCCGGCGGATCAGCAGGTCGTCCGGCGCCAGCGGGGTTGGTCGTAAGGGTCGCCGTCGCAGGCCGTGGTGCTGCAGGTGACGGGCGTCCCGTTGCTGGTGACGGCGGTGGCGCCGACGTCGGAGCAACGCCAGCCCTCACGGGCCGGGGGGCCGCCGGGGTTCGGCGCGGTGGACGGGGGCGTGATCGTGGTGTCGGGCGGCGGGACCGTGGTCGACGGCCTTCGCGGGACCGTGGTCGACGGCCTTCGCGGGACCGTGGGCGATGGCCTTGGGACCGTGGTCGTCGACACCGGCGGCGCGATGGTGACAGCGGGTGCGAGCGGGGCGCCGTCCGCCGTGGTGGCCGTGACGGTCGTGGTCGAGTGGGGCGGGGCGCTACTGGGCGGCGCCGGGTCGACCATGGGCCCGGTCTCCCCGTCGATGCCGTCGTCCGTCTGGGCCATCACGCCGACCACCCCGATGGCCGCGACCAGCAGCGCGACGAGCACGCTCACCAGCACCCACGCGGGACGGCGCCGCTCGCCCTCGATGCCGTCGTCGTAGTCCAGACCGCCGGTGGGGTCCTCGGACGACCATGCCAGACCGTCGTCCTCGCCGGCATCGTCATCGTCGGCAGCAGCGGGCGGGTCGGGAGAACGGCCGAGGGCGAGGACCGTCGCGGTCCTCCCACGGGCCGACTCGACCTTTCTGGCGTAGCCCTCGGCGGTCTCCGGCGGTTCGTCCGGGTACCACCGCCGGTCGGCGGCCTGAACCCACCCGGACGGAGGCGTCCCCTCGTGCCACTGCCCGTCTCCCGTCAGCCACCACGCACTGTCGTCCGCGTCCGTCACCACCCAGCACTCCGGTCAAGTCGCCCGCCAGCACCGGAGATCTTACGGCCCTGGTAACCCGCGCTGTGACCGCCCCCCGCGGACGGACGTCGAGGTGGCGGATCTGCCAGGGTCGTACGGACCTGCGACGCCCCGAGCGCAGCTCAGGGTGCTCTTGATGTCTCGGCGCCGGCCCGGCTGTCCGAGAGTTGATCGAACCCTCACCCGGACGGTGGAGGCCCGCGCCGGCGGGCGGGCCGGCTCGGGCCTCCACGCGCCAGGTGTTATCCGAAGGTGCCGGGGATGTTCGCGGTTGCGCCACTGGTCTCGTCGACGAGCGTGACGTCCGTGAACTGCACGGTCATCGGCGGGACGCAGTCGGGTTGGAACACCGCCGTCACCGACAGGGTGCCCTCGGCCTTGCCGTTCTGCACCGGGAAGTCGTCCGCGGCCGAGACGTCTTCCTTGTTCACCGCCTTGGGGTGCTTCCCGCCGCCGTTGATGCACAGCGCGGTGGCGCTGAGCACGATATGGACCTGGGGCTCGTTGCCGAGCCCGGCCTCCTTGAAGCTCACGGTCAGGGTGTTCCCCGAAGCTGATGCGTCAGCCGTCACGAAGTGAGGGCTTCCTGCGAATGCCGCCTGGCTGCCGAACAGCAGCGTGATCGCCGCCGCGACAACAGCGACGCCAATGCGTCGTCTCATCGGTGGCCCGTCCTTTCCTGTCCGCCCGGCGTCACCCACCGTGACGCCGATACCACACAAGCTAGACCTCGCACCTTAAGAAACCCTCAAGAAGCGGACATCGGCCACCCTCAGCGGCGCGGCCGTCGGGCAACGGCAGCCACGGCCAGATGACCAGCTCGCGGCGAGCGGGAGTGTGGGGCGAACGGGCTCTACCGGTCGTGGGCGGGATCAACGCGCCCGCGTCGGACGGCTGAAGCGAAGGGGGCGCCGGCTGTGCCGGCGCCCCCTTGTGGCTTGCTGTCGATCATGCGCTGCGAGCGCGGCTCACCCGGCGGGCTTGTGGTCGCTGGCCTGGTCGGGAACCGTGCTCGGCACGGTGTCCGGCTGACCACCCTCACCGGCAGTGCCGGGCTGGCCGTCGCCGTCGGGATCGCCCGCGTCGGCGGCGCTGCCCACGTCGGCCGAGCCGGCGCCCGGGGTGTCGGGCGCGTGCGCCGAGGCGGGCGTCTGGTTGGCCCGGGTCAGCCCGGTCTCACCGGACTGGCCCGGGGCGCCCGAGTCCGGGCGGTGGGCGGCACCCGGGGCCTCCTGGGAGATCACCTGGCCATCCACCCCGTTCTCGCCGTCACTCTCACCGGTGGCGTCGGAAGAGACGCGGTCACCGAAGTTCGAGTCGTCGTTCCCGTTGCTGTCGAACTCGACGGGAGTGACACCCTCGATGGCACTCCGCACCGCGTGGTTGGCCGCAGCGGGCAGCACACCGGCCGCCCCCGCTCCGGCGGCCGCAGCCGCGGCCAGCGAGGCCCCCAGGCCCAGCTTGGCCACCAGCCCCAGACTGGCAACCTTGCCGGTCAGCCCGGCGACCCGATCGAAACCTGGCATGCGCTTCCTTTCACGTCTACCGCCCAGCTCGCCCGCCCTCACGACAGCCACGAGGTCGTCAACCCGGCCCGCGAGCAGCGTCGCCAGCTCGGGCGACGGCGGCGGAGCAGGTGCACATCCCAGCAGGCGCACCTGCTCCGCAAACGTCCCCAACGACCGGTACGCCTCCGGGACCGGATCGCCCCGGACGATCGCCTCGATCAACGCCTCGTAGATGTCAGAACTTGCCTTCATTCCGCCATCGTCATCGCCACAGGGCGTCACAGGGGTACCCCCGTCTACCCACGTTGCGCGACTACGACTACCAGCGGTGCGTCACGAGCCGTGGCGAGCCGCCGCCCGGCACCCGGGACGACCCGTCACGGGTCCGTGAGTTCGGACCATGATGCGGGGATGCGAATCGGGACGGGACCCACGCGGCGGCGCGTGAGACTCGTGTTGCTGGCGGCGATCTACGCGGCGGCGGCGTGCGTGGTCGCCGTCCCCGGGGGCGGCGGGCCCGGGCACGGCCGCGGCCGGGGGCTCACCGATCCGGCGCCCGTCGCGCCGATCGCCCATCAGGGTCGCTGGCTGACCGACGCCACGGGCCGGGTGCTGATGCTGCGGGGCATCAACTTCGTGCCCAAGGAGGCGCCGTACTACCCCTCCGCCGCCGGGTTCGGCGATGAGGACGCCGTCTGGCTGAAGGACCACGGGTTCGACGCCGTCCGCCTCGGGCTGACCGGCACCGGGATCATGCCCACCCCGGGTCGGATCGACGAGCAGTTCCTCGATCACCTGGCGGAGACGGTCGACGTGCTGGCAGCGCACCAGATCTACGTGCTGCTCGACCTGCACCAGGACGGATGGGGCCCGCAGGCGGACGGCCAGCCGCTGGGGAGCGACGGCTTTCCCGAGTGGATGACCCTCACCGGCGGGGCCACCAACACCCACACCGGCTTCCCGCTGTACTACGTCACCAACCCGGCCATCCAGGCCGCGTTCCAGAGCCTGTGGGACGACGCACGCGGTCCCGACGGCGTCCCGCTCCAGGCCTCGGTGGCGGCCATGTTCGGCGCGCTGGCCGAGCGGTTCGGGCCCAACCCCTGGGTGCTGGGCTACGACGTGTTCAACGAGCCGTGGCCCGGCGTCGAGTGGTCCTCTTGCATCACACCGCCCGACGGCTGCCCGGCGCTCGACCGGGCGTCGCTCGACCCGCTGTACGACCAGGTCACCAGGGCCGTGCGGGCCCACGATCCCGACGGGCTGGTGCTCGGCGAGCCGTTCGTGCTGTTCAACTTCGGGCTGGCGCCCACCGACGTCGGCCTACCCGGCGGCGACCCCGCCGCCGGCATGAGCTTCCACATGTACACGGTCGACGCCGCGGCGGAGCCTCAGGTCGTCGGCCACGCGCTCGACTGGTCGGCGCGCACGGGCGGGGCGCTGGTCGCCACCGAGTGGGGCGCCACCACCGACCCCGCCGCGATCACCCGCCAGGCCGACCTCCTGGACCGGGCGATGATCCCGTGGATGTACTGGGCGTACGACGTCGGGATACGGGGCGGCACGCCGACGCCAGGCGCCAGCCTGACGCCCGCCGTCGTCCCGTCCGTCGTCCGCCCCCACCCGATCGCGGTGGCCGGCACGCCTACCGCGTTCAGCTACGACGCCACCGCCCGCGTGCTCGACGTGTCCTGGGACGCGACCCGGGCGTCCGGCAGCGGCCGCTTCCCGGCCGGCGCCGTGACCTCGATCAGCACGCCCACGATCACGTATCCCGACGGCTACACGGTCGTGGCCTCGGGCGCACGCGTCACCTCCGCGCCGTGCGCCGCCGTCCTGACGCTCGTCCGCCAGCCCTCGGCCGGCTCGGCGTCGGTGCGGGTGACAGCGGGCGGCACCTGCCCCGCGTTTCCGGCTACCGTCCCGGCCCTTCGCAAGGAACGTCGGAACGGGGGTGTGACGTGGCTTGGGAACCTCAGCAAGTGAGGGCGTGGGGGTGGTGCCGGAAGTGGGGCATCCCCTACCCCTGCCGAAAGATCGTCACCAAGTACTGCTGCACGGGCACCCACATGTGGAAGGTGTGGGGCGTGGGCGTCAGGGAGAACTACTTCTGTTGCGACGGCAACGAGTCGCACTGGTGGGACGGAGCCTTCTTCGTCGGCGTCCCGACGTGGCATCTGGTCCAGAACGTACAGAAGTGCCGCGATTCGGTGCCGACGCAGACCGAAGGGTGCCCGCACATCGTTGGCAACTTCCCCGAGTTCTCGGAGGACTTCGGTCAGGCCCCGGAGCCCTGACAGTCCGCTGAGCAGAAACCGGAGACCAGCCCAGGACTCGCTCTCGGCACCACCCCAGGGCCGTACCCCTAGCCCGACGTCGCCTGCTGGGGCTGACCGGCATCAGGCACCGGCCGCGGTCGCGCCGGCTCGGCTGGCCCCGCAGCTGGCGAGCGTGGAGGACGACCAACTAGCCCGCAAGCCTGGGCTTCATCCCTCCCTCCGCGTCGAGCACAACCGGCGTGGCTCCACCTCGTCGGCTGCGCGCATCGGTGTCGGTTGGGGGCTGGGTGCAGCCCATTGCGCGCAGTCGTCGATCGCGCCGCGGAGCAGGTCGCGCAGCCGCGCGTCAGGGTCCGAGACGCAGGCGTGGGCGATGCCGATCACCGCGTGGCGGACGGTGTTGGGCGCGCCGTGCCGCTGGATGCTTCTGGCCGTGGTGGGTCCCAGGCTCCCGGCGAAGCCACGCGCCCAGCGGGCCGCGTCGGGGACCTGGGCCAGCACCTGCCGGCTGCGCTGGTCGAGCGTCTCGGGTGGCCGTCCGTCGAGTTCGTTCAGTGCCCGCTGGGCGGCCAGCACTGCGACCGCCATCGCGCGTTGCCGTTCGGCCGCGACGACGGGCAGCGCGGCGGTGGCGGACCGGAGCATGATCTGCACGTCCACGTGCGGATCGTCGCTGGTCAGCCCGATCACCGCGGGCACCAGCTCCACCAGCTGTCCCCGACCGGCGTCGGAGGTGTGGTCGTTCACCAGCCGCGCCAGGCACCCGAGCAGGGGGTGGGTGCACCGCGGATGATCGCTCCACCGCTCGCCGGCGAGGTAGGACGCCAGCTCCATGAAGCAGGCGCCCTTGCGCGGATTGCGGTGCTTGCCCCGGCTGAGCGTCGGGACCAGGTCGGGTACTTGGGCGCTGCGACCGTACATGAGACGCCCCCAATGTGGTCGGCGGCTTCTGGGGCCAGTGTGCGAC
>JBKPRV010000496.1:0-4158 GCA_046734715.1 Actinomycetota bacterium
GCTTGGGCCTCATGATCGCCGCCCTCGCAGCCTTCCCCCTGCGTACTTCTTGTGCACCGACTGGCGGGTGACCCCCAACGCCTGTGCTACCCGCTCCCACGTCCAGCCCCGGTCCCGTGCCGCCTTGACCTGCAGCGCCTCCAGCTGCTCCAACAACCCGCGCAGCGCCACTACGGCTGCCAATCCGACCTCCGGGTCGTCGTGGGTGGCCGCCTCGGCAAGATCCGTAGCCTGATCCACAAGTGTCAGCCTGAACTGACAAGCGTAAGCTGTCAACCAAAACTGACAGCACGGACCAGGCGGTGGCTTGAAGGGATCCTCGCTAGACGACATCGGCCGTGGCCCGCCACGAGACGAGGCCGACCGATGTCTCAAATGCACCGGATCGTTCGTCATCGACAAGTGAGCGATCGAGACGTCTGTCGTCAACAGGCAGCGAGCCTGTTTCGGAGTGCCGCCACTTCGGCGGCATCAGCCGTCAGTCCCCAGCGCACCTTGACGTTGGACCAGGCAGTGGCGTAGCCGCACCAACTCTCGCGGTTGGGCGGCTGCCAGGATGGATCGCGGTCGCTCTTCGAGCGGTTGCTTGCAGCGGACACCGCGATGAGCGTGTCGGGGTCGAGGTCGTTCGCGAACGCCGTGCGACGCGCCGCGTCCCAGGTCGAGGCGCCGGAGCGCCGCGTCCCAGGTCGAGGCGCCGGACGCGCCGCGTCCCAGGTCGAGGCGCCGGAGCGCCACGCCTCGGCGCGCCCGCGTCGCGACCGACAGGAAGTCCAGGTGGTGTGCCTCGCGATCGCCGGCGAGTCGGACCGCGCGTGTGGCCTTGCCTCCGTCCACCTCGGCGAGTTCCCCCACGACGACCTGGTCAGGCGGGTCAGGAAAGCGCTGGCATGACCCAGAACCCACGCAGCTATTCAACGACAAGCTCCAAGAATGGGAGAACTTCTCCGACTTTCCGCCGACCCTACGGCGGCCTCAACGGACAGACCCTGCCGAACGGCTGCGACAGAAGACCACGACCCCGGCCGCGTAAGCCCCCACCGTCAGCCGCACAGCTAGCTCTCTGCTCACCCCGTCAGGGGCTCGGCGGACGCTGCGCCACCAGAGGGCCGCGGCTGGCAGGCTGGCCGCATGGCACGCATGTCCCGGTGGTCCCCGCGCCGTGTGGCCGGGCGGAGAGTCCGGCCCCGCCAGGCGGCGTGGGCGGGAGCCGCGGGCGTGGTCATCGTGACCCTGGCGGTGGCGCCGTTCGGCGAGACGATCGGGCACGCGACGCAGGCCCTGCTGCTGGTGGTGCCCGTGGTGGCCACCGCGGCGCTCGGCGGGCGGCGGCCGGCGCTGGTGGTCGCCGCTCTGGCGACGTTGATGTTCACGCTGGTGCTGCCTCCGGTCGGGTCGCTGCGGTTGCGCTTCACCGAGGACATCGTGGCCCTGGTGGTGTTCTCGGCGGTGGCGATCACCATCGGGGGTCTGGTGGCCTACCGGATCGAGACGCTGGGTCAGCTGGAGGCCCAGCGGGCGGCGCTACTCCGCTCGGTGTCGCACGACCTGCGCACGCCGCTGGCGGCCATCCGAGCCGCCACGTCCGACCTGGCCGAGCCCTCGCTGTACGACGAGGCGACCCGGGCCCGCCTGCTCGAGCTGGTCGGCGAGGAGGCCGAACGGCTCGACCGGCTGGTCGCCGACCTGCTCAGCCTGGCCCGCATCGAAGGCGGAGGCCTCCACCCCCGCCAGGGCGCAGTGGACCTGGGCGAGCTGGCCCGGCAGTCCACCCAGCGCCTGGCCCGGGCGCTCGACGGCACACCGGTGACGGTGACCGAGGAGCCGGACCTGCCGGTCGTGCTGGGCGACCACACGCTGCTGGGGCAGGCCGTCACCAACCTGATCGAGAACGCCGCCCGCCACAGCCCACCGGGCGCCCCGGTCGAGGTGGAGGTCCGGGCCCGGCACACGGCGGTCGAGATCGCAGTCCGCGACCACGGCCCCGGGGTCCCGCCCGAGGACCGCGAGGCTGTCTTCGAGCCGTTCCGGTCGGGCGGGACCGACGCCACCCGCGGCATCGGCCTGGCGATCTGCAGGGCGGTGGTCAAGGCCCACGGCGGTACGATCACCGTCCGTGACGCCCCCGGCGGCGGTGCCCAGTTCACCGTCAGCCTCCCCCACCGCTGACGCGACGTTGCTCGTCGTCGAGGACGATCCGGCCATGGCCGAGATCATCGGAGCCGCGCTCCGGGCCCGGGGCCACGCCGTGGCGGTGGCGGCGACCGGGCGGGACGCGCTCGCGCTGGCCACCAGCCTCGAGCCCGACATCGTGATCCTCGACCTCGGCCTGCCCGACATCGACGGCGCCGAGGTGTGCCGGCGGCTGCGTCGCTGGTACCGCAACCCGATCGTGGTGGTGAGCGCCGACGGCGACGAGGACCGCAAGGTCGTCGCCCTGGGCGACGGCGCCGACGACTACGTGACCAAGCCGTTCTCCATGCGGGAGCTGCTGGCCCGGATCGGTGTCGCACTGCGCCACCGCCGGCTGCTCGCCACCAGCGTCGACCCGACCGTGTTGCAGGTCGGTGACCTCCGCATCGACATCGGCGGCCACACCGCCGCCACCGGGGACGGCGCCCTGCGGCTCAGCCGCAAGGAGTTCGCGCTGCTCGCCGCGCTGGCCCGAAACTGCGGTCGGGTCCTGACCCAGGAGTCGTTGCTGGCGCAGATCTGGCACACCGACGCCGCCGCCAAGGCGGAGACGCTGCGCTCGCATGTCAACCAGGTGCGTCGCAAGCTGGGCGAGGGGCCGCAGCGGCCCCGCCTGCTCAACGAGCCCGGCGTCGGCTACCGGCTCGTGCACCCCGACGGCGTCGCCGTCAGCTAGGCGACCGAGGCCAGCAGCAGCGCCGATGCTGCCTGGTCGGTGAGCGTCACCGCCACCCGGACCCGGTCGCGGCGCACCGGTCCCGAGCGGCGGGGCACGCACACGAACCGGCCGACGACTCGCCCGCGCGCCGCCAACGGGACGTGGAAGCCCCGGTCCGGGAAGCCGATGCGGGCTGGGTCCCAGCGCACGCCCCGGTAGTCCAACTCGCCCGTGTGCATCAGCACGGGGCAGGTACCGGGGGCCAGCGGCGCGCCCTCGAACGAGCAGTCCCGCAGGTCGAGCACGTCCACCAGGGCGCGGGCCACGTCCAGGACCACCAGGCCCGCGTCGTCCCCCTCCGCGATGTCCGCCGCCACCCGCTCGACAGTGCCGAGGTGCTCGACGGCCTCGGCCCGCCGCGAGCGGAGCATGCGCCGCAGCCGGCGCGTCTGCCAGCGCGCCGCCCGGTGCCGGCGGCTCGGCTCGGCCACTGCCAGCCCGACCGCGAACAGGACGAGCCCGGTGAGCCGATCGCCCGGGTTGCGGACCACCAGGGAGCCGTAGGGCTCGACCCACAGCAGGTCGAACGCGAGCCCGGCGCTCAGCGCCGCCAGCAGCGGGGTGGGCCTGGCACCGAACCGCCCGGACAGGGCCACCGCCCCCACGAGCACGGCGGCCACGTCGGCCGCCGGCAGGCTGGCGCGCCAGGGCACCCCGGCGAGCGCCACCGCGGCCGGGATACCGACCGCCAGCGCGGTCACGCACCAACCCCTCACCCCCATGTGGGTTCCATGTACGCCCCGCAAACGGCGCTTGACAAGGGGCACGTGCGACCAGGGTGTTAATGCTCCGTTAAACGGGCCGGAACACCGCCGCAACAGCGATCTCATACTTTCCGCCCAAGAGCCGGGGCGGGCGCCACTCCGGCCGTCACTGCCCGCTGGAGGGAGGGGGACCGCGTGTCTCGTGGGAAGAAGCTCGTCGCGCTGAGCGTGCTGACGTTCATTGCGCTGGTCGTCGTGGGGGCGACGTTCTCCGGCAAGCACGGGGACCCCACCGGAGCTTCCACCGGCACCGCGACCGACCTCGTGGGGTCGCAGGGCCTCACGACCGACGAGGTGCCGGTGTCGCAGGTCGGCATCAACGCCCTGGCCAACGAGGCCGGGCACCTGCACGTGGCCGTCAACTTCACGTGGCTGCTGATGACCGGCTTCCTGGTCCTGTTCATGCAGGTGGGCTTCGCCTTCCTGGTCACCGGGCTCACCCGGGCCAAGAACGCCGGCCACATGATGATGATGAACATCTCG
>JBKPRV010000497.1:0-5300 GCA_046734715.1 Actinomycetota bacterium
GCTCGGAGCCCGGTCGGCCGGCGGGATGTCGGCGATGCCGGTGGGCGGCGGGGTGGTCCGCAGCGAGCCGCTGGCCGCGTCGCTGCGACCCGAGTCGTCCCCGGCCCCCGTCGTCGCCGCGGCCTGCTGCAGGTCGTCGCCGGCCGTCTCCACCTGGTCCGCCGAGGACTGGCCGTCGACGAGGCCGGTGGCCATCGCCACCCCGAGGGGGGCGGCGCACACCAGCACCAACGCGAGCAGGAGCCGCCCGGGCGAGGGACGGCGATTCCCCGGCACGGAGCGAGGGTTACCCATATGACTTATGGCACATGTCGCGGATCGTCATCGAAATGTCGCACACAGGACCGGGGTACCTGGGGCATGATGCGTGAACTTTCGCCCGCCCTCCCCGGCGGTGGAAGCTGCACACAGCCCATGGCGGGCCTTGACAAAGGTGGCGGGTAACGATGAACGAGATCCTTCTCATGGGATTGGTGGCGGTCGCGGTCGTGGTCGTCATGGCAGGCCTGCTCGGCTGGCTGGTGGACCGCGACGACCTGACGGCCTGACGGCCGGTCCCCGCGTTCCCCAGTTACGCAGAGAGTACGCGCTTCGCGGCCTCGGCGATACCGTCCGGCTGGGGCAGGATCACCTTCTCCAGCTCAGGCGCGTACGCCACGTGGCATTCCTGGGCCCCGACCCGGCCTATGGGCGCGTCCAGCTGCCAGAACGACTGGTCGGCCACCCAGGCCGCGATCTCGCCGCCGAACCCGCCCCGCACGACGTCCTCGTGCACGACCAGCAGCCGTGAGGTCCTGGTCACCGACTCGGCCACCATCTCCTTGTCCCACGGCACCAGGGTGCGCAGGTCGATGATCTCGATCGACGCGCCGCCGCGGTCGGCCAGCTGGGCGGCGGCCAGGCGTGACCGCTCGACGGTGGCGCCCCAGGTGACGATGGTGAGGTCGGTGCCCCGGGTCACGTAGCGGCCCCGGCCGAAGGGGACGACGTGGTCCGGGCCGGGGAACGGGTCGCGGGTGTAGGGCTGGCGCAGCAGGTGCTTGTGCTCGAGGAAGAGGACCGGGTCCTCGCAGCGGAACGCGGCCCGCAGCAGCCCGGCCGCGTCGCTGGCCCGTGAGGGGAACGCCACCAGCAGCCCGGGGATGTGGGCGAAGATCGACTCGCCCGACTGGCTGTGCCAGATCGAGCCGCCCTGCAGGTAGCCGCCGATCGGGACCCGCATGACCATGGGGCAGGTGAAGGCCCCGTTCGAGCGCCAGCGGATGGTGGCCGCTTCGCTGCGGATCTGCTGCATGGCGGGCCAGATGTAATCGAAGAACTGGATCTCGGGCGCCGGCCGCAGGCCCCGGATGGCCTGGCCCACGCCCCGGCCGATGATGTTGGCCTCCGCCAGCGGCGTGTTGTAGCAGCGGGCCCGGCCGAAGCTGCGCTGCAGGCCGTGGGTGGTGCCGAACACGCCGCCCTTGCCCTCGACGTCGGCCATGATCGCCTCGCGGGCGTCGGCCACGTCCTCGCCGAACACCCGGATGCGCTCGTCCGCCTCCATGGACTCGTGCAGCGTGCGCCGGATGGCCTCGCCCAGCGCCACCCGGTCGGCGCCGTCGCCGTCGCCCGCGGGCGGGTCCCCGGGGTCGGGGATGTCGGGCAGCGCCACCACGTGGTCGAGCACGGTGGTGACGTCGGGCCGCGGGGCGGCCAGGGCAGCCTTGGCCGCATCGGCCACGATGCGCCGCGCCTCGGTCCGGATCTCGCCGGCCTGCTCGGCCGTGAGCACCCCGCCCTCGACCAGCTCGCGCTCGAGGGCGTCGATGGGGTCGTGCTCGAGCTCCCACTCCATCTCCCGGGCCAGCCGGTACTTGGACTGGGTGTCGGCCGCCGAGTGGGAGTAGGGCCGCGTGACCTTGGCGTGCAGCAGGCCGGGCCCGACGCCGGCGCGGACGTGGCTGACCATCTTGCGGGCGGTGCGCCGCACCGCGAAGTAGTCGGTGCCGTCGATGGACCGCACCTGCAGGCCGGCGAAGCCCCGGACCAGCTCGTTGATGGGCGCGGGCGACTGCTCGGACGAGGGGACGGAGATGGCGTAGCCGTTGTCGGCCACCACGAACAGCACGGGGAGGTGCTCGGTGCAGGCGGTGTTGAGGCTCTCCCAGAACTCGCCCTCGGAGGTGGCCCCCTCGCCCAGGCTGACGTAGGTGACCTCGTCGCCGTGGGCCGGCAGGCCGAGCTGCGGTCGGCGCACGATGTAACGCCCGGCCTCGGCGCAGCCGACCGCGGGGATGCACTGGCTGCCGGTGGGGCTCGACTGGGTCACCACGTTGCGGTCGACGTCGCCCCAGTGCGCCGGCATCTGGCGGCCCCCCGAGGCGGGGTCGGCCGCGGAGCCGACGGCCTGGAGCAGGACCTGCTCGGCCGAGATGCCGAGCCCGAGCATGAGCGCGAGGTCCCGGTAGTAGGGGAAGAACCAGTCGTAGCCGGGCCGCAGCTCGTGGGCCAGGCCGAGGTACAGGGCTTCGTGGCCGGCGCCCGAGATCTGGAAGAACACCCGGCTCTGCTTCTGCAGGGCGATCTCGCGGTCGTCGATGGCCCGGGACACGCACGCCAGCAGCAGATCGTGGCGCAGCTCTTCGGCGGGATAGGCGGCCGCCCGGTGCGCGGCCCGCTTGGGGTGCTGCCCGGGCCCGGTCCGTTCGGTGAGGTCGATGGTGGCCTGTGTACCACTCTGGCGTTCCTGCGAGTCACCAACGGGGGCGCTTCCGCCGCTCGTCGGGGGCGACGTCCCGTTGGCCGACGGCGCCGCGCCCGCCTCCGCCGCCTTGACCTGGGCCTTCGCCTCGGCCTTGCGGGTCGCGTCCGCCCTGGCCGCCTTCGCCGCCGGCTTGGCCGCGGCCTTGCGGGCCGCCTTGGCCGCCTTCGCGCCGGCCTTCGCCTCCGCCTTGCGAGCGGCCTTTGCCTCCGCCTTGCGGGCCGCCTTTGATTCGGCCTTCGCCGTCATGGCCGCCGCGTTCGGGTCCGCCTTGCGGGCGGCCTTCGCCTCCGCCTTGGCCGCCTTCGCCTCGGCCTTGCGGGCCGCTTTGGCCTCGGCCTTGGCCGCCTTGCGGCGGGCCTTCGCCGCCGCCGACCGGACGGCTCCGCGCCAGGTCAGATCGATCATCTCGGCCCCGGGCTTGACGGCGTGCCCGTTGCTCGACGTGGTGCGGGCGGGCTTGTGCTGAGACCTGGCCACCATCTCGACCCCCTGGGCGATCAGTCGGCTGGTTCCCCTCGATCGTCGCACATATGCCTAGGAATTGGCTGTACTCGTACGCGATTTGGCGGCGCCGGCCGCGAGAATCTTGAGCGCGCCCGGCGCAAACCCGCTTCCTGGGCCCATGGCCACCTGGTTGACTGCGACCGATGCGGTCCATCTCGTTCGACCGGGCGGCGCCGACCTACGACGCCACCCGGGGTGGCTTGGAGCGCGGGGTGTACCTCGCGGATTGCATCGTGCCTCACCTGCGACCTGGGCTCGTGCTGGAGGTGGGGGTGGGGACCGGCGCGGTGGCGCTCGCCCTGCGGGAACGCGGTCACCCGGTCGTGGGGGTGGACCTGTCGCCGGCCATGCTGGCCCTCGCCCAGCCCCGGCTGGGCCCGCGCGTGGCCGTGGCCGACGGCCACCGGTTGCCGGTGGCGGACCGGGCAGTGCCGAACGCGGCGGTCGTCTGGGTGCTCCAGCTGGTGCCCGACCCGATGGGACTGCTGGCCGAGGCCGGCCGGGTGGTGGCGCCGGGCGGTCGGCTGGTGGTGATCCCGGCGGGGGGCAACTGGATCCCGGACGACATCGGCGACGTCGTCGTGCCCATGTCCCGGGCGCTGCGCGTCGAGCGCGACCGCCCCGAGCTCCTGGTGGCGGGGGCGGCGGACGCAGGGCTGGAGCTGGTGGTCCACGAGACCACGCCCCCCGCCCTGCTGGAGGCCTCGCCGGAGGACATGGCCCGCACCATCGAGCGCCGCGAGTGGTCGTCCCTATGGGACGTGCCCGACGACCGCTGGGCCGAAGTGGTCGAGCCGACGCTGGCCGCGCTGCGGGCGCTGCCCGACCCGCAGCGCCCGCGGGAGCGCTGGAAGCACGACGACGTGCTCGTGTTCACCCCGGCGGCTTAGAGGCCGAGCGGACGGGGCGTGAGCCACAGGCCAAGAGTCCGCGATTTGGCGACCGGGCCGCAGCTCAACAGCGAGGCCTCCCAGCAGTACAGCATCGCAACACGAGACCACGTGACTCATCCGCGCACGTTCTTGAGCAATCGGTGGGGGTCGGGCCCGTGGGGAGCCGGGCCCGACCCTGTCACACGTTCCGGCGGTAGCGCCCGCCGACTTCGAACAGCGCGCTGGTGATCTCGCCGAGCGAGCACACGCGCACCGCGTCCATGAGCACGGCGAACAGGTTGTCGCCGGCCAGCGCGGCCCGGCGCAGGCGCTCCAGGGCGGCGGGGCGCTCGGGGGCGTGCTCGGCCTGGAACTCGCGCAGGCGGCGCAGGCACGCCTGCTTCTCCTCCTCGGTCGAGCGGGCCAGCGCCAGCGGGCGCCCCGGCTCGGCCTCGCCGTGGCCCTCGGCCGCCGGGGCCAGGAACGTGTTGACGCCCACCAGCGGCAGCGTGCCGTCGTGCTTGCGCTGCTCGTACAGCATCGACTCGTCCTGGATGCGGCCGCGCTGGTAGCCGGTCTCCATGGCACCCAGAACGCCGCCCCGGGCCGAGAGCCGCTCGAACTCGGTCAGCACCGCCTCCTCCACCAGGTCGGTCAGCTCCTCGATGACGAACGAGCCCTGGTTGGCGTTGTGGTTGGCGGCGAGGCCCCACTCCTTGTTGATGATCTGCTGGATGGCCACCGCCCGCCGCACCGACTCGGGCGTCGGCGTCGTGACCGCCTCGTCGTACGCGTTGGTGTGGAGGCTGTTGCAGTTGTCGTAGACGGCGATGAGCGCCTGGAGCGTGGTGCGGATGTCGTTGAACGCCATCTCCTGGGCGTGCAGCGACCGGCCCGACGTCTGCACGTGGTACTTGAGCCGCTGCGAGCGCTCGTCGGCGCCGTAGTGGTCTCTCATGGCCACGGCCCAGATGCGCCGGGCCACCCGCCCGAGCACCGCGTACTCGGGGTCCATGCCGTTGGAGAAGAAGAAGGACAGGTTCGGGGCGAAGTCGTCGATGTCCATGCCGCGTGCGCGGTAGGCCTCGACGTAGGTGAACCCGTTCGCGAGCGTGAACGCCAGCTGGCCTGTCTCTTATACACATCTGACGCTGCCGACGACGATACCATCGTGGTGG
>JBKPRV010000498.1:0-7326 GCA_046734715.1 Actinomycetota bacterium
GCGCTGGCCATGGCCGCCTACCAGCCGCTGTTCTTCGGCGGCGTGGCCCGCACCGGCGTGGCCGTCGGCACCGTGGTGGGCATCGGCAGCGCGCCGGTCTTCGCCGGCATCCTGGGCCGGGTGGTGCGGGGCGAGCGGCCCGGCCACCGCTGGCTGGTCGCCACCGCGCTGGCGCTCGCCGGCACCGCCCTGCTGCTCGGCACCGGCGACCGTGACGACGTCGACCCGCTGGGCATCGCACTGGCGCTGGGCGCGGGCCTGGCCTACGCCGGCTACGTGCTGGCCTCGAAGCTGGTCCTCGATCGGGGCTGGCCGCCCGACGCCCTGACAGCCCGGGTGTTCACCGCCGCGGCGGTGCTGCTGGTCCCCGTGGCCCTGGTGGCCGGGGTCGGCCCGCTCGCCACCCCCGGCGGCGTCGCCGTGGTCGCCTGGCTGGGGATCGCCACCGTGGCGCTGGCCTACGTCCTCTTCGGCCGGGGCCTCATCGGCGTGGGCGTGGCCACCGCGGGCACGCTCACGCTGGCCGAACCGGCCACCGCTGCGGTCCTCGGGGTCGTGGTGGTGGGCGAGCGCTTCGGCGGCACCACCCTGGCGGGCATCGCCCTCATCGTGGCCGGGCTCGTGGCCCTGGCCGGCCCTCGTTAGTCGTCTAGCAGTGTGGCCAGGCTGACCTCGGGCCGGGCGCCGAGGTGGCTGATGACCTCGGCCGCCGCCAGCGAGCCCAGCTCGCCACAGCGGGGCAGGGGGAGGCCGGCGGTGTAGCCGTACAGGAACCCGGAGGCGTAGAGGTCGCCCGCGCCGGTGGTGTCCACCACGTCCACCGGGTGGGCGGGGATCTCGTAGGTCTCGGCACCGGACACCACCACCGAGCCCTTCTCCGACAGCGTGATGCAGGCCACCGCCACCTCGGCCCGGGCCCGCTCCACCGCGGCGCCGACCTCGTCGCAGCCCCACAAGGCGCAGGCCTCGGTCTCGTTGGCGAACAGGATGTCGACCCGCTCGCGCACGAGCGGCAGGAAGCCGTCGCGGTGCCGCTCGACGCAGAACAGGTCCGACAGGCTCAGGGCGACCTTGCGGCCGGCCTCGCTGGCGTACTTGGAGGCCGTCCAGTACGCGTCCTGCGACTCGGGCCGGTCGAACAGGTAGCCCTCCAGGAACGTGACCTGGGCGCCGTGGATCAGCTCGGCGTCCACGTCGCTGGGGCAGAAGAAGGCCGATGCCCCGAGGTAGGTGTTCATGGTGCGGTGGGCATCGGGGGTGACCACGATGAGGCTGCGGCCGGTAGGCGGGCCCTCGTGGACCGGCGGGTTGACGAAGTTGACCCCCTGGGCCTTCATGTCGTGGGCGAACACCGCCCCGAGCTGGTCGTCGTAGACCCGGCCCAGGTAGGCGGCCCGGCCCCCGAAGCTGGCCACCCCGGCCACCGTGTTGCCGGCCGAGCCGCCCGACATCTCGATCGCCACCCCCATGGCGGCGTACAGCTCCTCCGCCCGGTCGGTCTCGATGAGGGTCATGGCGCTCTTCACGAGGCCGTGCTCGGCGATGAACTCGTCGGTCTCGTGGGAGATGACGTCGACGAGAGCGTTACCGATCCCCACGACGTCGAGGCTGGCCTCGGTGGTCATCCGGGCGAGGCTAGCAACCCGGGAAACCGGGGAACGCAGTCGGGCGAGTTCTCGCTACGGTGACGCACCGTGTCCGACAACCCTCACCGGCTCCCCCGCCACGTCGTCCCGAGCCGCTACGACCTCACGCTGGCGCCCGATCTCGACGCGGCGACCTTCGCCGGGGAGGAGATCATCACCGTCGAGGTGGTGACGCCCACTGCCGAGGTGGTGCTCAACGCGGTCGAGATCGAGATCGACGAGGCCAGCGTCCGCCGGGGCGACGGCGAGCCGCTGGCCGCCACCGTGACCCTCGACGCGGAGACCGAGCGGGCCACCCTCGCGTTCCCCGACGAGCTGCCCGCCGGGCCGGCGTCGCTCCACCTCCGCTTCCGCGGCATCCTCAACGACAAGCTCGTCGGCTTCTACCGCTCGACCTTCACCGACGAGAGCGGCGCCGAGCGGGTCCTCGCCACCACGCAGATGGAGGCGACGGACGCCCGCCGGGCCTTCCCCTGCTGGGACGAGCCCGATGCGAAGGCCGTCTTCGGGGTCACCCTGGTGGTCCCCGACCATCTGCTGGCCATCGCCAACGCCGGCGAGATCGGCCGCGAGCCGGCGGGCGAGGGCCAGGTGGCGGTGCGCTTCGCCGACACCATGCCCATGTCCACCTACCTGGTGGCGTTCGTGGTCGGGCCGCTGGCGGTGACCGCCCCGGTCGACGTGGACGGCAAGCCGCTGCGCATCGTCCATCCCCCGGGCAAGGAGCACCTGGCGCAGTTCGCCCTGGAGGTCGGGGCCTTCGCCCTGCACTACTTCACCGACTGGTTCGGCATGGCCTACCCGGGCGACAAGCTCGACCTGGTGGCCATCCCCGACTTCGCCTTCGGGGCCATGGAGAACCTGGGCTGCGTCACCTTCCGGGAGCGGCTCGTGCTCGTCGACCCGGCCCTGGCCACCCAGGCCGAGCTGCAGGTCGTGGTGGACGTGATCGCCCACGAGCTGGCGCACATGTGGTTCGGCGATCTCGTGACCATGAAGTGGTGGAACGGCATCTGGCTCAACGAGGCCTTCGCCACCTTCATGGAGATGACCTGCACCGACGCCTTCCGCCCCGAGTGGCAGCGCTGGGTCGACTTCGGGCTGGCCCGCTCGGCCGCCTTCGACACCGACTCCCTGGCGTCGACGCGGCCCGTCGAGTACCCGGTCGTCTCGCCCGCCGACGCCGACGGCATGTTCGACGTGCTCACCTACGAGAAGGGCGCGTCGGTCGTCCGCATGCTGGAGCAGTACCTGGGCGCCGACCGCTTCCGGGCCGGCATCCGGCACTACATGGCCCGCCACCAGTACGGCAACACCGAGACCTCGGACCTGTGGGATGCGCTGGAGGCCGAGACCGGCGAGCCGGTCCGCCGCATCGCCGAGAGCTGGATCTTCCAGGGCGGCTTCCCCGAGGTGACCGTGAGCGTGAACGGCGGGTCGGGCGTGACCCTGGCCCAGCGACGCTTCGCGTTCGACGACGGGGACGGGGACGGGGACAGCGGCGCCGAGGCTGAGCGCTGGTCGGTGCCGGTCGTCGTCCGCCACGACGGCGACGGCGGCGAGGCCCGGCGGGTCCTGCTCGACGGGGCGAGCACGAGCCTGCCGCTCGAGGGCGGCACCCCCGAGTGGGTCAACGCCAACGCCGGCGCCCACGGCTTCTACCGGGTGCGCTACACCGGCGCCCTGCTCGACGGCCTGCTCGACAACCTCGGCGAGCTCAGCGCGCTGGAGCGCTACACCGTGGTCGACGACGCCTTCGCCGCGGTCCTGTCCGGGTCGATCACCGCGGCCGACTTCGTCGGTCTGGTCGAGCGCTACGGCGACGAGCGCGACCTGTCGGTGTGGGAGCGCATCGTGGGCGGCCTGGGGCAGATCGACCGGCTCGCTGTGGGCGACGCGGCCACCGCGCTGCACACGCGGGTGGCGGCGCTGATCGGCCCGGTGCGGGTCGAGCTGGGCGCCGAGGCCCGCCCCGGCGACGACGACCGGACCCGCACCCTGCGAGGCCTGCTGCTCCAGGCGGCGGCCCTGCTGGCCGGGGACGAGGCCGCGGTCGAGCGGGCCGGAGCCCTGCTCGAGCAGTTCCTGGCCCACGCGCCCAGCCTCGATCCCAGCCTGGCGTCACCGGCGCTGCTGGTGATGGCTGCGCTCGGCGACGTGGCCATGCACGAACGGCTCAGCGAGCGGTTCCGGGCGGCCGGCAACCCCCAGGACCGGGAGCGGCTGCTGCTGGCGCTGTCCCGCTTCCGGGACCCGGAGGCCCTGGGACGCACGCTCAGCCTCAGCCTGTCGGGCGACGTCCGCACCCAGGACGCGCCCTACCTGCTGCGCGAGGCCATCGCCAACCGGGACAACGGCCCCGCGGCCTGGGCGTTCGTGACCGAGAACTGGTCCGACATCGAGAAGCGGTTCCCGGCGAACAGCCTGTCCCGCCTGGTGAGCGGCATCCGCTCGCTCAGCGACCGGGCGGTCGCCGAGCAGGCGGTGGCCTTCCTGGCCGACCATCCGATCCCCCAGGGCGAGATGCAGGTCCGCCAGCACATCGAGCGCATGTGGGTCACGGTGGCCCTGGCCGAGCGGGAGTCCGCCCGCCTGGCCTCCTCGCTGGCCTAGCGCCTAGCCGTCGCGATCCCAGGGCGCCGTGTCGCCCTAGCTGTCGCGGTCCCAGGGCGGGGTGTCGCCCATCTTGGCGTAGTACTTCGCCAGGTGGGACTTGACCCGCGGGACGTCCGACTTCGGCAGGTCCACCCCACCTCGCGCGCCCTGCATGACGTTGCCCGCTGCCATGACGCCGCGGGGCACCGCCTTCAGCCGCCCGTCGACCACGTCGGCGATGAGCAGCTTGTAGGCGCCGAACTCGTCCTTGTTGCCGGCGTCGTACCAGACGTGGGCATCGCGGTACTGGGCGTCAGGCTCGTCGGTGGCGTCCGCCCACTTCCGCACGCGCTTGTCCGCCGCGTCCCCGTCCCACGGGCGGTCCCGATCGGCGAGCGGCAGGTCCTGGAAAGCGGTCACGGCCATGGGAACCTCCTTCGGTCCGACCCTCTCCCGCTACCCGCAGCGGCGGCCTTCACACGAGGGACAGGACCAGGAGGAACTGGGCGATGTGGTAGGTGACCATGACCGCGGTGTCGCCTCGCTCGCGGGGCTCGAGGAAGCGCTGGCGGCCGAGGAGCGAGTCCGAGACGTAGAAGAAGCTGGCACCGGCCAGGGCCCAGAAGCGCTGGGTGCCGTAGGCCGTGATCAGCATGGCGGAGATCACGACGATGTACCCGAGCACCGGGGTCACCAGGGCGCGGTCGGTGCGCCGCACGCCCCTCATCAGGCGGGCGCCGATCAGCACGAAGCCCGTCGTCGCCAGCACGAGGCCCACCAGCAGGCCGCCGCCGTGGACGCCGGAGGTGAGCAGGCCGATGACGTAGGCCACGTGCGCCAGCAGGAAGGAGCCGAGGCCGGCGACGAACAGGTCCTTGCGCACCATCAGGAAGACGTCGCCCGCCAGGGACAGCAGCAGGGCCACGACGAACCAGTAGCGGGTGGCGGGGTCGGCCGGGTCGAGGGCGACCGCCGCGCCGATCAGCAGGACCATGGTCAGCGGCTTGGCCACGAACTCCAGCCGGCGGTTGTCGTGGTAGACCGCCAGCCAGTCGGCGAGCGCGGCCACCAGGGCCAGGCACAGCCACAGGAAGGCCGCGGCGGTCACGCAGCCCCCGCCTCCGCCATCGCTTGGTCCCACGTGGCGCGCCGCTCGACCAGTCCCCGGTAGGTCATGAGCTGGCGGGGCCGGTTCATGGCCAGCACGCCGGTCAGGCGGTTGCCCCGCCGGTAGAGGGCCACGAAGCGCCGCTCGGCCACCTCCCCGTCGACCACCCGTACCTCGTCCGCGCTCGACGACCGCCCCGCGAGCTGGATCTTGCGGTCGTACTGGTCGGACCAGAACCACGGGACGGGGTCATACGGCTCCTGGGCCCCGCCCGGGTCGGTCCCGGCCAGGTCGGCCAGGAGGCGCCGGGCGGCGTGCTCGCCCATGGTGATGGCGTTGTCCCAGTGCTCGACCCGCATCAGCTCGCCGAAGCGATGGCTGGGCCAGCGGGCCACGTCGCCCGCGGCCACGATCCCCGGGGCCACCCAGGTCGAGGCGTCGCACACCACGCCGTCGTCGAGCGCCAGGCCCGAGCCCTCCAGCCAGCCGGTGTTGGGCGTCACGCCGATGCCCACCACCACCAGGTTCGCTTCCAGCGCGTCACCGTCGGCCAGGCGGATCCGCTCGACGCGACCGTCGGCGCCCGCCTCGAAGCCTGCCACCCCGGTGCCCAGGCGGACCTCGACGCCGTGGTCGCGGTGCAGCTCGCCCATGACCGCGCCCATCTCGTCCCCCAGCGCTCGCCCCAGCGGCACCGGCAGCGCCTCCAGCACCGTGACCTCGTGGCCCCGGGTGCGGCAGGTGGCGGCCACCTCGGCGCCGATGAAGCCCGCCCCCACCACCACCACCCGGCCGGGTCCGGCGTCGAGCTCGGTCCGGATGGCCTCGCAGTCGTCCACCGTGCGCAGGGTGTGGGCGCCGGTCAGGGTCTCGGTGCCGGGCAGCTCGCGGGGCGCGGCGCCGGTGGCGATGACCAGCCCGCCGTAGCCCAACCGCTCCCCGCCGGCCAGCGTGACCTGCCGCGCCCCCGGGTCGAGGGCGATGGCCCGCTCCCCCAGCCGCCAGTCCAGCGCCAGGCCGTCGAGCCCGCCGTCGGCCGACACGGCCAGGGCGGCCCGCTCGGCCGGCCACGTGCCCGCCAGGACCTGCTTGGACAGCGGTGGCCGGTCGTACGGCGCGTGGGGCTCCTCGCCCACCACCGTGATCGTCCCGTCGAACCCCCGGGCCCGCAGCTCCTCGGCCGCCCGCAGCCCGGCCAGCGAGGCGCCGACGACGACGACCCGGGGCGTCACTCGTCGACGACGCTGATCGCCGCCTTGGGGCAGCGGCGGACCGCCTCGTCCACCTTGGACCGGAGCTCGTCGGGAGGCGTCTCGTCCAGGATGTACAGGAAGTCGTCCTCCCGGACCTCGAACACCTCCGGAGCCGCCTCCATGCAGCGGGCGTTGCTCTCACACAGATCGAAGTCGACCACCACGCGGTAGCCCATGGGCCTTTCCTTCCTCGAATGCGCCTGACCGGGGAAAGCTAGCCCCGGTAGGTTCGGCACGGCATGACCGCCCCCGTCCAGATGAGCCTGCGCGACGCCCGGCGCGTGGCGCTGGCTGCCCAGGGTCTCACCGATCCCCGGCCCGCCGGGCGGGTCGACCGCCGGCACTTCCGCCGGGTGCTGGACCGGCTGGCCACGGTGCAGATCGACTCGGTCAACGTGCTCGCCCGCAGCCACGAGCTCGTGTTCTTCTCCCGGCTCGGCGCCTACGACCGCGACGCCCTGACCCGCTGGCTCTGGGAGAGCCGCGAGGTGTTCGAGTACTGGGGCCACATGGCGTCGCTCCACCCCACGGCCCGCTACCCGCTGCTGCGGTGGCGGATGGGCGGCGGCCACGCCTGGGGCGGCGTGCGCCGCAGCGCCCGCGACAACCCCGAGCTGGTGTCCGCGGCCCTGGCCGAGATCGCCGAGCGGGGGCCGGTGCCGATCGGCGAGATGGACGTCAACCGGCGGGCGCCGCGCAAGGAGGGCGCGTGGTGGGGCTGGGG
>JBKPRV010000499.1:0-8703 GCA_046734715.1 Actinomycetota bacterium
CGCCGGCCAGGACGGCGGAGGCGACGACGGCCATGTCGTGCGCGTCCAGCGACGCCGACATCTGTGGGTCCTCGACCGTGCTGCGATGCACCAGGCTGTAGGGGAGCTGGGTGGCGCACGGGGGAGCCACGCCCTGAGCGACGGCGGCGGCTGCAGCCGCGGCCAGGGCATCGGGCGGCCAGTTGACGGTGCCCCAGGCGCGGAGCTTGCCCGCGGCGATCAGGGCGCCGATGGCGGCGACACCCTCTTCGACCGGCAGGCCCTGAGGGAGGGGGGCCGAATAGGCGAGGTCGATGAAGTCGAAGCCCATCCGGCGCAGCGAGCCGTCCAGCTCGGTGGCCGCTGACTCCGAGGGCCAGAACTCCCACCACAGCTTGTTGGCCACCACCACCTCGTCCCGGGGCCAGGCCACCGAGCGGAACAGCTGGCCGAAGACCACCTCGGACCAGCCGGTGGCCAGAGGGGCCGTGCCCGACTCGTCGTTGTAGCGGGCGTCGTCCAGGAACGTGATGCCCGCGTCTCGGGCGGCCCCCAGGACGGCGGCGCCGGTGTCACGGGGGATGCGCTCGAACGTGCGCCACGAGCCCAGGGACAGGCGGGATACGACCAAGGTGCTGCGGCCGAGGGTGCGGCTCTCCACGGGTAAGGAGTTTGCACCAGCGCGCCGGGGCACCGACCATCAGGGGATGCCTCCCGTACGGCTCGTGGCCAGCGACCTCGACGGCACCCTGCTGGGCCGGGACCACGAGCTGTCGCCCCGCACCGCGGCCGCCTTGCGAGCTGCGCACGAGGCGGGGATCGTCGTGGTCGCCGCCACCGGACGCAGCCATGTCGACGCCCGCAGCCGCTTAGGGGCCGCGGACTCGGTGCGCTGGCTGGTGTGCTCCAACGGCGCCGTGCTCTACGACCGCGAAGCAGGCACTGTCGTGGACCGGCACGACATGGACGCCTCGACCGTGCCTGCCGCGGTCGACGCCATCCGCGCCGGGTTCCCCGCGGTGCGCTTCGCCTGGGAATCGGCCGGCGGTTTCGGGTGCGAGGATGGCTTCCTGGCCATCGCGCCGTCCCGGGCGGACGGGCGGGGGGACGTGATGGACCGGTTCGGCCCGCCTTACCCGGACGGGGTCACCAAGCTGATGGTGGCCCACCCGGACCTGCGCCGTGACGCGCTGCTCGCGGCCTTGCGCCCGCTGCTGGTGGACGGGCTGGTGGCGTCGGCATCGTCGGTGCCCTTCGTGGACATTGCCGCGCCCGGCATCGACAAAGCGTTCGGGGTGGCCCGGCTGTGCCGGCGGCTGGGCATCGACCAGACCGAGGTGGCGGCGATCGGCGATCACATCAACGACGTGGCCCTGCTGCGCTGGGCCGGTCGCAGCGTGGCCATGGGCGACGCCCATCCCGAGGCCCTCGCGGCGGCCCGAGCGGTCACGCAAACCTGCGAAGAGGACGGGGCCGCCCGCTGGCTGGAGGCCCTCCTGGCGGACCGGTCAGGCGATGGGAGCGCCGGGGCGCACACCGTCGCGTAGCTCCAGCAGGCGGACGGTGCCGTCGGGATCCAGGGCACCGAGGATGAGGAACTCGCTCGTGAACCCGGCGATGCGCTTGCGCCCGAGGTTGAGGGCGCCCACCACCAGCCGCCCCGCCAACTCGTCCGCGGTGTAGTTGGTGACCTGGGCGCTGGTGCGCAGCGTCCCCACCACCGGGCCGAAGTCGACGGTCAGCTTCCAAGCCGGCTTGCGGGCCTCCGGGAAGGGCTCGACCGCGGTCACGATCCCCGCGCGCATGTCCACGGCGAAGAAGCCGTCGGCGCCGACATCGGGCTTCCGGTCCAGGCCCTCGGGCGCATAGGGCAGGTTGGCGGGGTCGATCGAGTGGGTGGGCACGGGACGTTTCTACGCGCGTGACAAGATCGGCGCTCCCCCTCATGTCCCGAAGCGTCCGTCTCCGTCCGTGGCAGAAGCGCGCCCTCGACCGGCTCGCGGCTGCCGCCGCGCCCGACTTCCTGGCCGTGGCCACGCCCGGCGCGGGCAAGACCACCTTCGCCCTGTGCGCGGCGGTGCACGACCTGGCGGACAACCCCGGGCGCCGCCTGGTGGTGGTGGCGCCGACCTCGCACCTGAAGCTCCAGTGGGCCGACGCCGCCGCCGGATTCGGGCTGCACCTGGAGCCCCGGTGGACGCCCTCGGGTGGCCGGCTGCCCGCCGACGTCCACGGCATCGTCACCACCTACCAGCAGGTGGCGTCCAACCCCGATGCCCTGCGCCCCCTGGCCGCCGGGTCGCTGGCGGTGCTGGACGAGGTCCACCACGCGGGCGACGACCGCGCCTGGGGCGATGCCGTGCGCCGGGCCTTCGAGCCCGCGCCCCGGCGCCTGGCGCTGTCGGGCACGCCGTTCCGGTCCGACACCCTCGCCATCCCGTTCGTCCGCTACATCGGCGACGAGGCGGTGCCCGACTTCGAGTACGGCTACGCCGACGCCCTGGCCGACGGGCGGGTGGTGCGGCCGGTCTACTTCCCCCGCATCAACGGCTTCATGGAGTGGATCGCCCCGGACGGCGCCGCCCAGGCCGCGGCCTTCGACGACCCCCTGGACCGGGCGCGGGCCGCCCAGCGGCTGCGCACCGCGCTGAGCCTGGACGGCGAATGGCTGCCCACGGTGCTGGCCCAGGCCAACGAGCGCCTCGGCGTCCTCCGCCGCCACCAGCCCGACGCCGGCGGCCTGGTGGTGGCCACGGACCAGGACCACGCCCAGGGCATCGCCGACCTGTTGCGCTACCGCTGCGGCGTGCGGGCCGCCGTGGCCGTGTCGGACGACCCGCGTTCCTCCAGCCGCATCGCCCGCTTCGCCGCCTCGGCCGACCCGTGGATCGTGGCCGTGCGCATGGTGTCCGAGGGCGTGGACATCCCCCGGCTGCGGGTGGGCGTCTACGCCACCACGACCACGACCGAGCTGTTCTTCCGGCAGGCCGTGGGCCGTTTCGTGCGCTGGACCCGCGGCGTGCCCCGCCAGAAGGCATACCTCTTCATCCCCGATGACGTGCGCCTGCGCACATGGGCCACGCAGATCGCCGACGCCCGGCGCCACAGCCTGCGCCGGCCCGAGCCCGACGGCGACGGAGCGGTCGACGACGCCGCCCTCGACGCGCGGGTCCATCCCGACGACCGCGGCGAGCAGCTGTCGATGTTCGCGGCCCTGTCGGCGGTGGTGACCGGAGCGGCCGAGTCGTCGGTGTTCGACGTGGACGAGGCGGCACTCGACCACCTCGACCGGCAGGAGGACGACGCCGCGCTGGAGCTGGCGCTGCCCGCCCTCCCGGGCTCGGCGGCGACCGGCGGGAACGGTCATGGAGACGGGAACGGCACCAATCCCCGGCGCGAGCGATCGGAGCTGCGGGAGCGCAATGCCCGGCTGGTGCAGGACCTCGTGTGGGCCACAGGGCTCGGTCACGCGCAGATCAACGGTCAACTCAACCGTTTCGTAGGGTTGAGGCGCATCGACGAGGCCACCGTCGAGCAACTGCGCCGGCGGGCTCGCGAAGCGGAGAGCTGGCTCGCGAAAACTCAGCAATAGCTGAGCGGATGGGCACCGCGAAGGGGTGCGCGACCAGCCGCCGGCCACTCTCGGCTGCCGGGCCCGCAGCCAAAAAGCCAGGTTTCTCAAGGACTTTTCGCGCGCAAAGTTATGCATTTCCGAGAAAAAGTCGTAACAATACCCGCAGTATCCGCGAGTCAGCGGTACGTGTTGAGGAAACTGTGCGCGTACCCGACCTAGGAGGAGCCTGTGAATCGTCGTGATCTGGTCCAGGCGGTATCGACCCAGACGGGCGTCGAACGCAAAGAAGTCGACTCGGTGCTGAAAGGTTTCACCGATGTCGTGACTGCGGTCGTGTCCAAGGGTGAGTCGGTGTCGATCTCGGGCTTCGCCAAGTTCGTGAAGGTCGACCGCCCGGCACGCATGGGCCGCAACCCGCAGACCCAACAGCCCGTCCGCATCAAGGCGTCGAAGAAGGCGCGCATCACTCCGCTCAAGGGCTTCAAGGACGCGGTGGTCAAGACCAGCCTCGCCCCGAAGCTCGAGCGCGGCGTGTGGCCGGCGGCTCCGGCGGCCAAGGCCCCGGCCAAGAAGGCACCCGCCAAGACCGCGGCCACGGCCAAGACGGCGGCGAAGAAGGCTCCGGCCAAGACGACGGCCCGAAAGACGACGGCCCGCAAGACGGCGGCGACGGCCAAGACGGCGACGGCCCGCAAGACCACCGCCACCAAGACGTCCGCCAGCCGCGCTGCGAGGGCCCCGGCCAAGAAGGCACCCGCCAAGAAGGCTCCGGCCAAGAAGGCCCCGGCCAAGAAGGCCACCACGGCGCGCAAGGCGCCGGCCCGCAAGACCGCGGCACGCTGACGCCCGCCCGAACCCGAGGCGGGAACATCTCGGGCGGTCCCCTTCCGGGGGGACCGCCATGAGAAAAATCGCGCGAATGCCTACACACCCCGTGCGTCTCGGGCGTTCTTGGGGCAGTGTTGGCAGTGACCGTGGTCTCTGAGCGCTCAACCCAGTCGACACCGCTCGTTGTCGGTGTACGACCCGCGCTGTCGTTCGAAGGCTTCTACATGGCCAACGAGCGGCGGCTCTTCCGCGCGCTCTACGTGCTCACTGACAGCCGTGACCAGGCCGAAGACCTGGTCCAGCACGCGTTCTGCAAGGTGTGGGAGCGCTGGGACAAGGTGGCCCGCCTCGACGATCCCGTCGGCTACCTCTTCCGCACCGCGTTCAACGCCCACCACAGCGCCACCCGCCGGGCGGTGCGTGCCGCACGGCGGGCGTTCGACGTGGTCGCCCACTCGGCGCCCACCCCCACTCCGGAGCCCGCCGACCTGGCCGCCGACCGCGACCACGTGGCCCGGGCTCTGCGGCAACTGACCCCCCGCCAGCGTGAGGCGCTGGTGTTGACCCAGCTCCTCGACCGCGACGTCGCCGACGCCGCTCGCATCATGCGCATCCGTCCCGCCACCGTCCGCGCGCTCGTGAGCCAGGCTCGCGCCGTGCTGATTCGTCCCGCCCGGCCGGAGCCGGGGCCGGGTGCGTGACCGAAGACAATGACCTGCGGTCCCGGCTCGAACGTCTGGCATCCTCCGCCGGCGACCCGCCCGAGCACGGGCTCGATCGGGTCGCCGCTCGCCGGCACCGCCGGCTGCACCGTCGCCGTGGAGCTGTCGCCACGGCGACGGTGCTGGCGGTGCTCGCCGCCGCCCTCTCGCTGATCTCCGAGAGCCCCCGGAAGGACCCCGACACCGTCGCGGCCCGCAACGAGGTCGGCGTGCCCAGTGACGCCCCGGTGGAAGAGCCCCGCGTGGTCGAGGTGCGCTGCAAACCGACCGGCCTCGAGATCCCGGTGGCCTCGGTCCGGGCCCGACACGATGGGCTGCACGTGCTGGTCCTCAACTCCCTGGGCGTCCCCACCCATGTCACGGTGAAATCCACCCACTGGGACTCGGGCGAGGTCATGGTCGAGGGCCCCACCAAGGAGTTCGTCCAGCCCGTGCCGCCCGGCCAGCTGGAGATCGGCTGTGAGATCAATGGTGCCGACCAGGCCCTACGCGTCGACCTGGTCGATCCCCAGGGCTACTACAAGGAGCCGGAGCTGGCCTGTGAGACGGCCGAGCAGCCGCCGCTGGTCGATCTCCCGGTTGAGCCCGCCACCGCCAACCTGGCGGACGCGGTGCGCCGGGGCCTCGGCGACCGGATGATGCCGGGCGACGCCGTCGTGCCGATGAGGGGCTACATCAACCAGAGTATGACCGACCCCACCGCAGATCCCCAGGCCGCGGTCCAGCGAGACAGCGAGGTCGTGGCGTTCGTCGACGTCCGCGGAGCGGACGGGTCGGCCGCCGCGCCGTACACCTCGATCTCGCGGGTGGAAGCGTGCCCCGACGCCTTGACCGCACCCACCACGACGAGCAGCACGACCAGCAGCACGGCTCCGGCGCCCCCGACCAACACGCCCGCCAGCTGAGTCGTCGGTCGCCAGCAGTTGCGCGGAGGGCGCCCGGTCGGTCGCCAACAGTTGCGCGACAGGGGCCTGGTCGGTCGCCAACAGTTGCGCGACAGGGGCCTGGTCGGTCGCCAACAGTTGCGCGACAGGGGCCTGGTCGGCAGACTGGCTTGACCGCGCGGTCAAGTGTGCCGGCGAGGACCAAGGAGCAGCAGCCATGCCCACCGCCGTGATCGTCGACGCCGTCCGCACCGCGGGGGGCAAGCGCAACGGCAAGCTGTCCGGATGGCACCCCGCCGATCTGGCGGCCGAGACCCTCGGCGCCTTGGTGGAGCGCACCGGGATCGATCCCGGGATCATCGAAGACGTGGTCATGGGGTGCGTCATGCAGGCTGGCGCCCAGTCGGTCAACGTGGGCCGCAACGCGGTGCTGGCCGCCGGCTGGCCCGAGGCCGTCCCCGCCACCACCGTCGACCGCCAGTGCGGCTCGTCGCAGCAGGCCGCCCACTTCGCAGCCCAGGCCGTCATGGCCGGCGCCGCCGACGTGGTCGTGGCCGCCGGAGTCGAGGTCATGAGCCAGGTGCCGATGGGCGCCTCCATCGGCGACGGCAAGTTCGGCTTCCCCTTCGGCCCCCGGGTCAACCGGCGGTACGCCGACGTCGGCGGCCTGGTGCCCCAGGGCATCTCCGCCGAGCTGATCGCCGACAAGTGGGGCCTGACCCGCGAGCAGCTCGACGCCTTCGGGGCCGAGAGCCAGCGCCGGGCCGCCCAGGCCACCGCCGAACGCCGCTTCGACCACGAGATCGTGGCGGTCCGCTCGATCCACCGGGACAAGGACACCGGCGACATCAACGAGAGCGACGAGCTGGTCACCCGGGACGAGGGCATCCGCGAGGGCACCACGCCCGAGACGCTCGCCAACCTCAAGCCCGCCTTCAAGCCCGACGGCAAGGTCACGGCCGGGAACTCCAGCCAGATCACCGACGGCGCCTCCGCCGCCCTGATCATGAGCGAGGAGAAGGCCAGCGCCCTCGGGCTGCGGCCCCGGGCCCGGTTCCACACCTTCGCCCTGGCCGGCGTCGACCCGGTCACCATGCTGACCGGGCCCATCCCCGCCACCCACAAGGTGCTGCAGCGCTCGGGCCTGTCCATCGACGACATCGACCTGTTCGAGGTCAACGAGGCCTTCGCCTCGGTCGTGCTGGCCTGGCAGCTGGAGACCGGCGCCGACCTGGCCAAGACCAACGTCAACGGCGGCGCCATCGCCCTGGGCCACCCCCTCGGCTGCTCGGGCACCAAGCTGCTGGCCACGTTGCTCAACGAGCTGGAGCGCACGGGCGGCCGCTACGGGCTGCAGACCATGTGCGAGGGCGGCGGCATGGCCAACGCCACCATCATCGAGCGCCTGGGCTGACCCGGCGCACCATCGGGGGGACATGCGCAGGAGATCGCGCGCCAGGAGACGAGCAGCGGCGTCAGCCGTGGCGGTGCTGCTCGCCGCCTCGGCGGTCGCCTGCGTGGCGGCGGGCAGTGGCGGTGACGGCGACGGGGGCGGGTTCGGCAACGTGCGCCGCGACAGCGAGCCCGCACCCTGGGACGTGCGGGTCGGGGTCGAGCAGATCACGGTGACCGGGGCCGAGCCGGACGAGCCGCTCACCCTGTACGGCACCGGCCAACGCAAGCTCATCACCCTGGAGGCGGACGATGCCGGCCAGGCCCACTTCGCCTATGTGCCCGGCGAGTACGCGCAGGTGGAGTCGGGACCCGACCTCGACTACAGCCAGCTCGACGTGCCCAACGGGTCCACCGTCACCCCCGGGCGCTACGTGGTGGTGGACGAGAGCGGCGATCCCCGCCTCGCCACCCACGTGATCACCGTCCCGGGCCGCGACGACGTGCCCGACACCGACCTCTACGACCGCCAGGAGCTGACGGCCTCCCACCTCGACGTGTGGGGCAACCCGGCGCCCGGCACGGCGCTGGAGGACGGCTACCAGTACCTGGAGATGCGCGACGGCGTGCGGCTGAGCGCCATGGTGCGCTTCCCCGACCAGGGCCTCTACGGCCCCGGCCCCTACCCGACGGTGGTGGAGTACTCGGGCTACTCGCCGTCCGACCCCGAGCACGAGGAGCCCGGCGTCCGACTCGCCCGCGCCTTCGGCTACGCCACGGTGTCGGTCAACCTGCGGGGGACCGGGTGCTCGGGCGGGGTGTTCGACGTGTTCAACCCGGCGCAGATGGCCGACGGCTACGACGTGATCGAGATCGTCGCCCGCCAGGATTGGGTGGTCGCGGGGAAGGTCGGCATGGTGGGGCTGTCCTACTCGGGCATCACCCAGCTCTACACCGCGGCCACCAACCCGCCGCACCTGGCGGCCGTCACGCCCCAGTCCGTGATCGCCGATCCCTGGCTGCAGGCGTGGCCCGGGGGCATCTTCAACTCCGGCTTCACCCAGCAGTGGATCAGGGCCCGGGACGCGGAGAGCGCGGCCGGGGGCACCGACTGGGTGACCGAGCGCGTGGTGGCCGGCGACGAGACCTGCGGGGTCAACCTGGACCTGCGCAGCCAGAACCCCGACTTCGAGAACCTCGTGCGCAGCCTGCCCACCTACAACGCCTCGCTGGGCGAGCGGGACCTGCGCCTGCTGGTGGGGGACATAGAGGCCCCCACCTTCCTGTCGGGGGCGTTCCAGGACGAGCAGACCGGGCCCCAGTT
>JBKPRV010000500.1:0-11168 GCA_046734715.1 Actinomycetota bacterium
CCCAACAGGCGGTCGGCTACGCCCTGTCCGGGACCGACGCGGCGGCCGAGGCCGCCCAGCGCGCCCACCGGGTCTGGCGGTCGACCGACTTCACCTACATCGCCGCGCTCCTGGCCCCCGTGCTCGTCGCCATCGACGCCCGGACCCAGGGCGTGGGCCAGGCTCCGGCACCGCTGCCCACGTCCTCGGCCGTCACTGCCTTGGCGGCGGTCGAGGCGAACGACGTCGACGGGGCCCGGGTGCGGGCCCAGACCGCCCGGTGGCGGCATGGCTTCCGTGGGCGCGTGAACCAGGCGAACGAGGCCGTGGCCGCCGCGCTGGTCGAGGTCGGCGACCTCATCGGCGATCCCGCGCTGGTGGCCGCGGGCGGCGGCGCCGTGACCGAGCTGGGGGAGCGAGGCGTCCAGGTCATGCTGGGCTGGCCCACGACGGTGCCCCGGCTCGCCGCCGTCGTCGCGCGCCATGCCGGCGACCTGGCCGCGGCCCGGCGCAGGCTCGACCACGCCATCGCCCTCTGCGACCGCGAGGACCTGGCGGCCGAGCGGGCCAAGGTGCTGCTGGAGATGGGACGGACCGAGGCCGCCGCCGGGGCGCAGACCGTGGGGGTGGCCGCCCTGTTCGCCGAGGCCGTGCGGGCGTTCAACGCCGAGGCGATGCACGGCTGGGTGGCCCGCGCCGACGCCTTGGCTCAGGCCCTGGGCTTCTCCGTGCTGGACGCGCACGGGTCGAGCCGGGAGTGCACGATCTTCACCGACGACATCGTCGGCTCGACGGCGTCCAACGTCCGCCTCGGCGACGCTCTGTACGTCGAGCAGCTGCGCGTCCACGACGGCCTGGTGCGCGCCCGGCTGCGTGAGTACGGCGGCCGCGAGATCAAGCACACCGGCGACGGCGTCAACGCCGCCTTCGCCGATGCGATCGACGCGGTGCGGTGCGCGCTCGCCATCCAGGCGGACATCGACGCCTGGCACCGCAGCGAGCCCGACCTGGCGCTGCAGGTGCGCATCGGGCTCGCCCACGGCCCGGTCATCCCGATGGCCGGGGACTTCTTCGGCCTGGTCCAGTCGCAGGCGGCGCGGCTGTGCGCCCTCGCCTCGCCCGGCGGTCTGCTCGCCACCGGGCCGGTGGCCGGCCGGCTCACGGCCGCCGACGTGGCGATCGAGCCGCTCGGACCCCACGACCTCAAGGGGATGCCCGATGCGGTGGAGGTCTACCGCCTGACCGCGGCGTGACGCATAGAGTGATGGCCGGATCACGCGGGCGAGCGATGAGGGGGGCGAGATGTCGGGCGGAATGCCGTACTACCTCGAGAAGGGGCCGATGCTCACGTTGATGGAGAACTACATCAACGGGCAGAGCCAAACCAAGCGCGAGACCCTCCAAGTGCTGCGGGACGCCGAGGCGGATCCCGGGGCGATCGGCTGGGTCGCCCAGGTCTTCCCGGGCCTGTGTGCCGAAGCCGAGCAGAAGGGGCCGCCGGGGATGTCGCCCCACGACCACGTGCTCAAGCACTGGTTCGGGTACGAGCCGGCGGGTGATGGTGGAGCCTGGAGGCTGCGCAACACGCCGACCACGGGGTTCTGGATCGACTACAAGGGCGACGTCAACAGCATCGTGCGCAAGACGCTGCGCTGGGCCCTGGAGATCTCCCTCGGCCTGATGCCCGACGAGGACCGCCCCGGCCGGCCGGACCCGGACCCCATCGAGTTCTTCTGGATGTGCAACACCAACTGGTTCGAGGGCTGGGTGATGCAGCGGCCGACGGGTCATGGCGGCCGGATGGTCACGGTGCTCTTCGCCACCCCCGGCCACACCGGCGCCGTGGTGGCCACCAGCCCCATCGCCGTCGAGGCCAAGGTGATGCCGCAGGGCTTCCCGCACGCGGTGCCGAGCCTCCAGGCCGACTACGAGCTCTTGGGCGTCCAGGCGTACCCGCCGCCCAACCGACCACGTGCGGTGGACCGGCCCTACGCCACCTGGGTCGTCACGCACAGCTACAACCACGCCGTGCAGACCCCGGTGCAGACTCCCGCCAACAACGCGGCGCCGAGCGCCCCGGGCACCGGTTATGCCCAGCACGCCGTGTACCACGGGACGGACCAGACCGTGATCGTGTCCCCGTCCTTCCCGGCCGGCGGAGTGCCCTACGACCACTGGATCCGGACATGAGCGAGCAGGAACGGAACACGGTCACACGGCCCGACGACGAGTCGACGTGGGAGGACCTGCTGAGGGCCCGCGTCCCCGACGGGCACGACGTGGATTGGATCCTCGACGCGATCAGGGGATCGGACGAGCCGAACATCGACGCGGCCGGCGAGGTGCTCAGGATGATGGCGGAGGACACGGACCTCCGGAGCGCCGTCACCTACGCCGACTCCGTGGCGGTGCTCCAGGTTCTCGGCAACGAGCGGGATGACGGCTGGGTGGTCGACGAGGAGCGCTCGGGGGCGATCGGCCGCGCGAGCGTGGGCGTCACGTGGCGGTACCGGATGACCCACGATTGGGAGCCGAAGTTCGATCCGACCAAGCCGCAGGCGGAGCTGCGGGGGCTCCCGCCGACCGGCCGGCCGCTGGAGGCCAACGGGTTCAGCATCTTCGGGGTCGACGAGAAGGCCGGGTTCACCGTTCGCCGCTACGTCGACTGGGCGGGGCTGTACACGCAGCTCGGCATCGGCCTCAACTGGCGCTTCCCCGTCGACGAGGCTCCCGTCCTCCGCCGTCCCCCCTCCTGACCGCCGCTGACACCAAAGTGCAGCGCCGCTGCAACTCACCGGCGCGACGACGACTCCAACGCTCGACCGAGCGGTGAGCACCCCAGGAGCTGTTGCCGTGGCACATGCGACCCGGACGGCCTCGGCGAGCTGCCGGAGCAGGTCCAAGATTCCGGTCTCGGAACCTTCACCACCCACACCGACGACCCCTGACCCCGGGGGGCGTGACACGGCCGGCGGGTGGCCCTAGCGTCGGCAGGGTGGACCGGAGCCGGCCGGGAAGCGAGGTGTGACCGGTGGACTGGGCCGGCTGGGCGATCTTCGGGCTCATCGCCACCGCCGCGCTCACCGCGGTGCTGACGGGCGCGCAGCTCGCCGGGCGCACCCGCCTGGACCTGCCGCTCATGCTCGGCACGATCGTGACCGCCGATCCGGACCGGGCGCGTGTTGCCGGGTTCTTCATCCACCTGGTGAACGGGTGGGGGTTCGCGCTCGGCTACGCGGCGGTGTTCGCGGCCACCGGCGAGGCCACGTGGTGGCCGGGGCGCTGCTCGGCGCGCTCCACGGGGCGGTGGCATTGCTGGTGATCGTCCCGCTCCTGCCCGGCGTCCATCCCCGCATGGCATCCGAGCGGGCGGGACTGTCGCACGGTGCGGCGTTGGAGCCGCCCGGCCTGCTCGGCTTGAACTATGGGCGGGAGACGCCGGTGGTCACCCTGCTTGCTCACGTCGCGTTCGGGATCGCCCTGGGGCTCCTGCTGGATCCGTCGTAGAAAGGTTGCGCGGACAGGTCACGTGGTCTCGTGGTGCGATGCTGTGTTGCCTGGAGGCCTCGCTGTCGAGCTGCGGCCCGGCCACCAGATCGCGGACCTTGGGCTGTGGCTCACGCCCGATCCGCTCGGCCTCGTGCCTCCCGGATGGCGAGGGCTGCCTGCACGAGCGTGGCGTGGGTGAAGGCCTGCGGGTAGTTGCCGACCTGCTGGCCGGTGGCGGGATCGGCTTCTTCGGCGAACAGCCCCAGCGGGCCGGCCAAGCCGAGCAGGTCCTCCATGAGCTCCATCGCCCGGTCCACCGCCCCGGTGGCGGCGAAGGCCTGGACCAGCCAGAACGAGCAGGGCAGGAAGGCACCCTCGTCCCCGGCGAGACCGTCGTCGCCCGGCGTGTAGCGGTAGAGCAGCGGCCCCCCGGCGGACAGCTCGCGGCGCACGGCGTCGACGGTGCCGACCACCAGCGGCGACTCCGGTGGCTCCAGGCCGAGCAGCGGGAGGATCAGCACGGCGGCATCGAGGTCGGTCCGGCCGTAGGCCCGCACGAACGTGCCACGCTGCCGATCCACGCCGTGGGCGAGGACGTCGGCGGCGATGGCGTCCCGCTCGGTCGCCCAGCGTGCTCGCCGTCCGGGCCGAGCGCGGTGGCGGTCGGCAATGCGGAGCACCCGGTCGAGGGCGAGCCAGGCCATCAGCTTGGAGTGGACGTGGTGGGCGGGCTCGCTGCGCACCTCCCACAGGCCGGCGTCGGGCTCGCGCCAGCGATCGGCGACGTAGTCGGCCAGCGCCATGGCGATCCGCCATGTCTCGCCGTAGAGCCGGTGCCCGGCCCGCTCCAGCAGCCACATGGCGTCCAGCACCCAGCCGTAGTTGTCGAGCTGGTGCTGGTCGCGGGCGTCGTTGCCGAACCGGACCGGCCGGCTGCCCGCGTAGCCGGGCCACTCGGGGAGCTCCTGCTCCGGTGGCACCGATCGGCCGTGCACGGTGAGCAGCGCGGGGAGGCGCGGCCGGTCCAGGCGGCTCGCGTGCAGGAGCCAGTAGAGGAAGGCGCGTGCCTGGGGGTACATGCCGACTCCGAGGAAGGCGCCGATCCCGATGCTGGCGTCGCGCGGCCACGCGAAGCGGTAGTCCCAGTTCCGGCCACCGCCGAGCTGCTCCGGCAGGGAGGTCGTCGCAGCGGCCACGGGCGCACCGGACGGCGAGTAGGTGAGCAGCCGGAGCGTGATCACGCTGCGCTGGACGGCTGCGGCGAACGGACCGGTGAGGTCGACGCCCGCCGACCAGCGGCGCCAGCGGGCGTCGTCCTCCTCGAGCGCGCGCCAGGCCGCCTCGGAACTGACGTAGGTCAGCGGGCCGCGATGGGCGGCGGTGAGCGCCACCGTGAGCGGTCGCCCCGGTTCGAGAGTGAATGCCACCGGGAGGCCGGTGTGCGCCACCAGCTCACGGTCGGCCGTGAACGACAGTGCGATACCGCGGTCGAAGAACACCAGCGCGGCGGGCGACGAGCGAACGCTCGGCCGGCGCCGCTCCCGCCCGAAGCGCGGGTCCAGGCGGAAGGTGCAGCCGACGGGGCGGCCGCGGGCCTCGATCCGGCGCACGAGGCACGAGGTGGGGAGCAGCGCTCCCTCGACCTCGGCGATCATGCCCTCGGTCAGGACGAGCTCCCCGCCGTCCGTGCGCCACGTCGTCTCCAGCACCGCCGAGCCGGCGCGGTAGCAGCGCTCCACGACTTCGGCATCGCCCGCCGGACCGAGCGTGAACACCCCGCCCTCGGCGCCGGCGATCAGCTCGCCGAAGACGGGCTCACCGTCGAAATGCGGCAGGCACAGCCAGACGACGCGCCCGCCGGTGTCGACCAACGCCGCCGTGCGGGTGTCGCCCAGCAGCCCGAGGTCGCCGATGGCCGGCGGGCCCGTCGGTGTCACCACCGTTCGACCAGGTGCTCGCGGCCGGGAGGGGGGTCGTAGGGCTCGGGCCAGAAGTCGGTGACCTTGGTGATGCGGCCGCCGCTGACCTCGAAGAACGCGATCGCCAGCAGGTCCTCGTCGCCGCTGCGCCACCGGAACAGCAGGCTGCCGTCGTGGTCGTCGCCGAGCACGACCCGCGGCTCGACGTGCCAGTCGCCGGGGTACTCGGCGTTGAACCGAACGTAGCGGTCACGCCCGCGGATCCGCTCGCGGGTCTGGGGGAGCTCGTAGACGACGTCGGGGTCGAGCAGCTCGGCGAGGCCGTCCCAGTCCCGCCGCTCCAGCCGGTCGGCGAAGGCGGCCACCAGGGTCTTGGCGTCGGTCATGGGCTCCATCAGAGCATGGGGCTGGAGCAGGCCGCCCACGCCGCCGGCCTGGAGTTCCCCAACTGAGGGGCCGGGCAGCAGACTTCCGGGCATGCCGGTGCGCCTGTTCACGACGATGTCCTCCCGCGACCCGGACGAGTCGCACCGGGTCTCGACCCCGCTCGAGCTGTTCTTCGACCTGACCTTCGTCGTGGCGGTGGCCCAGGCGTCGCGCACGATGCATCACCTGCTGGTCGACGGCCGCGCCGGGGACGCGCTCGTCGCCTTCCCCATGGTGTTCTTCGCCATCTGGTGGGCGTGGATGAACTTCACCTGGTTCGCGTCGGCGTACGACCCCGACGACGCCACCTACCGGGTGACGGTGTTCCTGCAGATGGCGGGCGTCCTCGTGTTCGCGGCGGGGGTGCCCCGGTTCCTGGAGGACCTCGATCCGGGCGTGGTGGTCGCGGGCTACGTGATCATGCGGATCGGCGCGGTCGCCCAGTGGCTGCGCGCCGCCGCCCAGCACCCGGCGGGCCGCCCCACCGCGCTCCGCTACGCCATCGGGATCGCCGCGTGCCAGATCGGCTGGCTGGCGCTGCTGGCCGCGCCGGACTCTTGGTGGGTGCCGGGGTTCCTCCTGCTGGCGGTCGCCGAGCTGGCGGTCCCGGTGTGGGCCGAGCGGGCCGAGCCGACGGGCTGGCACCCGCGCCACATCGGCGAGCGCTACGGGCTGTTCACCATCCTGGTGCTGGGCGAGTCGGTGCTGTCGGCGACGGGCGCCATGCAGGCGGCGCTCGACGCCGGCGGCCCGTTCTCGGACCTGGTCACGACGGCCATCGGCGGGTTCCTGATCGTGGCGTCGATGTGGTGGATCTACTTCGACCAGCCGGTCGAGCGCCTGCTGACCCGGGCCCGCCAGGCGTTCTCGGACCTGAACGAGAGGCAGTCGTTCGTCTGGGGCTACGGCCATTATTTCGTGTTCGCCAGCGCGGCGGCGGTGGGTGTCGGCCTGGCGGTGGCGGTCGACCAGGCCGTGGGCCAGTCGGCACTGACCGACCGCGAGGCGGCACTCGTGCTCACCCTGCCGGTGGCGCTGTACCTGGTGACGGTGTGGGTGCTGCACTGGCGCCACAAGTCCCCGGGCCCGTTCCGCGCCTTCGCCTGCCCGGTGACCACAGCGGCGATCGTGGCCACGAGCTGGACCGAGGAGCCGGCGCTGCTGAGCGGCCTCGCCCTCGCCGCGCTCGTGGCCGTGTCCCTGGTGGTCGACCGGGCCGGCGAGGACGGCAGCGAGGCGGAATCGGAGGCGCGGGTCGAGCAGCCGGCCACGACCTGACCCCGTTGTCCGCCGGGCCGGGTGCTGGAAGAGTGCCGCCATGGACATCCTGGACCAGTACGGGCCGGACCCGGAGCGCTACGACGACATGGCCTACCGCCGGGTGGGTCGCAGTGGGGTGAAGCTGCCGGCCATCTCGCTCGGCTTCTGGCACAACTTCGGGGACGACACGCCGATCCAACAGCAGCGGGCCATCATGCGCCGGGCCTTCGACCTCGGGATCACCCACTTCGACCTGGCGAACAACTACGGGCCGCCGTACGGCTCGGCGGAGATCAATGCCGGGCGCATCCTCGAGGAGGACTTCCGCCGTCACCGCGAGGAGCTGCTCATCTCGACCAAGGCCGGCTGGGACATGTGGCCCGGCCCCTACGGCGACCTCGGGTCACGGAAGTACCTGCTCGACTCCCTGGACCGGTCGCTGCTCCGCCTACGCCTGGACCACGTCGACATCTTCTACCACCACCGGTTCGACCCGGACACGCCGCTGGAGGAGACCCTGGGAGCGCTCGACGCCGCGGTCCGCCAGGGCAAGGCCCGCTACGTGGGCATCTCGTCGTACTCGGCGGAGCGGACGCAGGCCGCGGCCCGCATCCTCCGAGAGCTGGGGACGCCGCTGCTGATCCACCAGCCCTCGTACTCGATGCTCAACCGCTGGATCGAGGGCGGCCTGCTCGACGTCCTGGAGCGCGAGGGGGTCGGCTGCATCGGCTTCTCCCCGCTGGCGCAGGGGATGCTCACCGACCGCTACCTCGACGGCATCCCCGAGGGGTCGCGGGCGACCCAGGGCAAGTCGCTGTTCCGGGAGATGCTCACGGACCAGAACCTCGCCCACATCCGGGCGCTCAACGAGCTCGCGAAGCAACGGGGCCAGTCGCTCGCCCAGATGGCGGTGGCCTGGGTGCTGCGCGACCCCCGCGTGACCTCGGCGCTCCTCGGCGCGTCGAGCGTCGGCCAGCTGGAAGACAGCGTCGCCGCCCTCGACCACCTGGGCTTCGGCGACGACGAGCTGGCCGCCATCGACCAGCACGCGGTCGACGGCGGCATCAACCTGTGGGAGGGACCGAGCACGGCCTAGCGCGACGGGGCCGGGAGAGCAGCGACACCCTCCCGGCCCCAGTCGGTCAAGTGCCCGTCAGCGTGCCGCGACCGTGGAGCGCATCCAGGGGTGGATGAGGGACTCGTCGCCGACGTACGCCAAGACCCCCCGTCTCGTCGTGCCCCCGCTGCGTGCCATCTTCTGTTCCGACCCCCGACGATGTCAATTGAGTCGTCAATTCGGATGCCCTATACCGGGAAGAACGTCAGCAGTGGCGCACGGCACTCTGGCGGGAGGCCTTCCCGCTCGCGCTGGGGGCCAGGCCGCGATTACCGTCACGCTCCATGTCGACCACCATTCGGCCGGCACCATCCGCGGGCGGCGTGCTCGACGCCATCGAGCGCAGGGCCTGGCGGATCCGGTTGCCCACACGCCGCCTCATCGTCGTGCTCGCCAGCGCGACCGCCGGCGCGGTGATCGTCGCCAGCCTCACGGCCGCCTGGGTGGCCGCCCGCAACAACGCCACCATCCACGACGCCCGCGTGCAGGGGCTCGGCGTCGCCAGCGCCGCCACCGAGTTCCGCACCAGCCTGGCCGCAGCCGACGCCGAGGCGTCGGGCTCGCTGATCGCCGGCGGGATCACCGTGCCCGAGCCCGAGAAGGACTACGCCGCCCACCTCGATGACGCCGCCGAGGCGCTCAGCGCCGCGGCCCTCGCCGGCACGACGCAGGACGCCGACGACCTGCGGACGCTGTCCAGCGGGCTGGTCGAGTACACGGCGCTGGTGGAGGAAGCCCAGGCCAACTCCCGCCAGGGCTTCCCGGTCGGCGCCACCTACATGGCCCGAGCCCACCGCCTGGCGACGGACGACCTCGTACCAACGGCCAACCATCTGCGCCGGGAGGGTGAGCAGCGGGTCGCCAACGCCGCCAAGAGCGTCTCGGGTCCGATCGGCGCCTTGGCCATCGTCTTGCTGGTGGCGGCCGCGCTGGCCGTAGTGGTGGCGTCGGCGGTCATCGCCGGGCGGACGCGCCGGATGCTCCACCCGGCGCTGGTGGCCGCGGCCGGAGTCGCGGTGGTCTCCACCCTGGTCATGGCGTACGGCATCACCCGCCAGTTCACGCAGCTCCGGGATGCGGCCACCAACGAGGTCGACACCTACTTCGAGACCAACGACATCTCCTACGCCCTGGCCCAGCTGCGCGTGACCGAGCTGAGCGCGGTGGCGGCGAGGGGCAGCGGGGCACCCCTGTACGAGCAGTTCCATGAGCAGGGCACGGCCCTGGACGACCTCTTGCGCGACCGGTCCGACCTGGCCGGGACGATCGATGAGTATCTCGCCGGCGAAGGCGCCGTGGAGCAGGCGGACATGGCGGGCAACAACCGCCAGGCGGCGCAGCTGGCCCTGACCGACGCCTCGGCCACCGGCTACCAGGCGGCGGCGCAGGTGGTGCAGGACGACGTCGATCAGGCGGGCGAGGCTCTGGCCGATCGCATCGAGGGAGCCGAAGCCGCCAGCATCAGCCCGCTCGTGCCCCTGGCGCTGGGCGCCCTCGCCGCGGGCCTCGCCGCCGCGGGCATCCTGTACCGAGGGAGGCGCTACCGATGAGCACGACACCCGAGCGCCGGCAGCGCTGGATCGTCGGTGGGGCGGTGGTGGTGGTCGCGGCCGGCCTGGTGCTGGCACCCCTCGTGCTGTCGCCCATCGACGTACCCCCGGACCTGCCCGGTCCGACGACGTCCACCACCGCGGCCCCTCCGCCGACGACCGCGCCGATCGACTGCGGGAACCAGGTCGCCAGCCTGCGCCCCACCGGGCCCTCGACCACCGACGTGGCGCCGGGCAGCTACATGGAGGCCATCAAGGCGCAAGGCCGGCTGCGGGTGGGGGTGAGCCCCACCACGCTGCTGTTCTCGGCGGTCCAACCGGACACCGGCGAGTTCCAGGGCTTCGACGACGACATCGCCCGCGAGGTGGCGACCGCGCTGTTCGGCAACCCCGACGCGGTCGAGTTCGTGGCCATCCCCCAGACCGACCGGGTCCCCAGCCTGGTCGAAGGCCGGGTGGACATGGTGGCCAGCACGTTCAGCATCAACTGCGCCCGGCGCCAGGACATCGCCTTCTCCACCGAGTACTTCACGTCCGGCCAGCGGCTGCTCGTCCCCAAAGAGGTCACGGCCACGAAGCTGGCCGACCTGGGCCCCGACGCCCGGGTGTGCGCGGCCAGTGGCTCGACCAGCGTTGGCGAGATGCGCAAGCAGCCCGTGCCGCCGGTGGTGGTGGAGGCCGCCTCCCACACCGAGTGCCTGTCCCTGCTCCAGCAGGGGCGGATCGACGCGGTGAGCACTGACGACACCATCCTCGCCGGCATGGTCGTGCAGGACCCCAACGTGGAGATCAGGGGCGGCCGGATGACCGACGAGCACTACGGCCTCGGACTGCCCCCCGGCCACGACGACTGGGTCCGCTACGTGAACGGCGTGCTGGAGAACGTGCGGTCGTCGGGCCGCTGGGGAGAGATCTACAACCAGTGGCTGCTGGGACCGATGTCGACCATCAACCCGACCACCCCCGCACCGCCCGAAGCGGTGTATGCCGATTGACGTGGCCCCCGTGACCGACCCCAGCGTGACCACCCGGCGGTCCGAGCTCGCGGCCCTGGGCGAGGGGCTCGTCGACCTCGAGTCCGACGCCACCGTGACGGTGGCCCGGGGCGGCGGGCTGACCGGCGGCACCGCCATCACCTGGGCCGAGGCCGACACGGGCATCGCCCAGGCCTGGGAGATCTACCGGGCGGTGGACGAGCTGCTGGGCCGGGCCGAGGCCGATCCCCAGCACGCGGCCGAGCTGCTGGCTGCGCCGTCGATCCCCACGCCCGGGGGCAACCAGGACGCGGCAACCGCCCTCGCCGCCGCGACCCAGGCGGTCGAGCAGGGCCGCCGGGTGGCCGCCGACCTCGCCGCCGCGTGGGGCGGGCTCGCCACCCGGATCCAGAATGCGACCGACGCGGCCACGGCGGCCGGCGACAACGCCGCC
>JBKPRV010000501.1:0-5605 GCA_046734715.1 Actinomycetota bacterium
GCGCGGTGGCGGCCATCCCGGCCAGGAAGGCGCGGCGGCCGAGGCGGTCCGCGTCGTCCCGCTGGTCCCCCGGCCGGCTCACGCTGTCAGCCCGCGAGCGGGAGGCGGAGGTTGGGCGTGGCGCCCGTGTCGAGCGGGGAAGGCCCGTCGGACCGGAGCCGCCACCAGCCCGCAGCCGCGATCATGGCCGCGTTGTCCGTGCACATGGCCCGGCTGGGCACGAAGGCCCTGACGCCGTCCTCGGTGCACGCCTCGACGAACCGCTCCCGCAGGGCCGAGTTGGCGGCCACCCCGCCTCCGAGGCACAGGCCCTTCGCCCCCACCTCCTGGGCCGCGCGGCGGGCCTTGGTCACCAGCACGTCGACCACGGCCTCCTGGAAGCTGGCGGCCACATCCGCGGTGGTGACGTCGGGGTGGCGGCGCACGTGGTTGACCACCGCGGTCTTGAGCCCGCTGAAGCTGAAGTCGTGGCGGCGCTCGTCGTCCCGGTCGATCAGGCCCCGGGGGAAGGCGATGGCCTGCGGGTCGCCCTGCGTGGCCAGCTGGTCGATCAGCGGCCCGCCCGGGTACCCCAGCCCCAGGAACCGGGCGACCTTGTCGAACGCCTCGCCCGCGGCGTCGTCGATGGTCGAGCCGAGCAGCCGGTAGCGGCCGTGGTCCTGCATGTGGACCAGCATGGTGTGGCCCCCCGACACCAACAGCACCACCAGCGGGAGGTCGAGGTCGGGCTCCTCCAGGAAGCTGGCGTACAGGTGGCCCTCCAGGTGGTTGACGGCCACGAAGGGCACGTCCCACACCAGCGCCAGGGCCTTGGCCGCGCTCACCCCCACCAGCAAGCTGCCCACCAGCCCCGGCCCGCTGGTGGCGGCGACGGCGTCGATCTCGTCGTCGGCGAAGCCCGACTCGACCAGCGCCTGCGCGATGACCGGCGTCAGCATCTCGACGTGCGCCCGGCTGGCGATCTCCGGCACCACCCCGCCATAGCGGGCGTGCTGGTCGATCTGGCTGGCCACCACCGACGACCGCACCTCCTGCGCCCGCACCACCACGGCAGCCGCGGTCTCGTCACACGACGTCTCGACGCCCAAGATCCGATCACTCATGCCTCACCAGCCTCCCGCGTTCGACGCCCCTTGTGCGAACGCGTCACAGCCAATCGCCGTCGATGATGGTGTGGCCGCGGACGGTGCGTTCGATGGCGGCCAGGCGGGCGGCGTAGGGCGGGCTGTCTATGTCGTTGGCCCACATGACCAGGGCATCTTCGCCGGTCTCGGGGTAGTAGCCCTTGCGGACGCCGGCGGGGACGAAGCCGAAGCGCTGGTAGAGGGCCTGGGCGCCGGTGTTGCTCATGCGAACCTCCAGGGTGAGGTTCTTGCAGCCGCGATGCTTGGCGCCGCGCGCGAGGGCCAGCAGCACGCGGGTGGCGATGCCGTGTCGGTGCCACGCGGGGTCGACCGCCACGGTGGTGATGTGGCCGTCGTCCACCGCCCGGAACAGGCCGGCGTAGCCGATGACGTCGCCGCCCACCCGGGCCACCACGTACAGGCGGGTGGCCCGCTGGCCGATCTCCGACAGGAACAGGCTGAACGTCCAGGGGCGGGGATAGACCTGCTGCTCGATGCGCAGCACGCCGCGCAGGTGGCGCCGCCGCATGGGGCTGATGCGCACCTCCAGGGCGTCGGGATCGTCGACGGGCGGGGGGAGCGGGCGGGCCGCCATCAGGTGCCCTCCCCCGCGGCACCCCGTGCACCGGGCGCGGGCGGCGACGAGCCGGTGAGCTCGCTGACGTGGCCGTCCCGGGTGGCCCAGTTGATCTCGGCGTCCGGCCGCCGGAGGTACAGCGGCTCCAGCTCCCACGGCTGCACGAAGTCCTCGCGCAGGGCGCGGGCGTGGGCCAGCTGCACCAGCGAGGCGGCGGACGGGTGCGCCGCGCCCTGGTCGGCCAGCTCGACCCGGCTCAGGTCGGCCCAGGCCTCGCGATAGCGCAGGGCGCCGTCGCCCACCAGGAGCACGTCCTCGCCGGTCGCCTCCAGGCCGCCGGCCAGGTCGTCCGGGGTGGACACCCGGCGCTCGCCGAGGCGCTGGATGCCGCCCGGCACCTGGCGGTACGAGGCGGTGAACAGCTCGCCCCGCCGGGCGTCGATGGCCGCCACCACCAGACGCGGGCTCCAGCGCACCGGGAAGGCCAAGAGGTCGAGGCTGGCCACGCCGATCATCGGCACCCGCAGGGCGTGGGCGATGGCCTTGGCCGACGCCACCCCCACCCGCAGCCCGGTGAACAGCCCGGGACCGATGTCGACGGCCACGCAGCCGATCTCGCTCAGGTCGACCCGGGCCTGCGTGCGCAGGAAGTCGATCGACGGCGTCAGGGTCTCCGCGTGGCGCTTGCCCCGGCTGGAGTGGACCTGGGCCAGCACGCCCTCGTGCCCACCGATGGCGCAGCCGACCTGCATGGTCGAGGTGGTGATGCCGAGGATCAGCACGGCGCGCCCCCCGCCGGCGCCTCGGGGGCCGCCTCTGACCAGGGGGCGATGGCGTGCATCAGCGACACCTGGCGCCGGGCCCAGGCCGTCCCCACGCTGCGCAGCGCCAGCTCCCGGTCGTCGTCGCCCTTGCCGAAGGTGAGCCGCACCTCCAGGTAGTCGTTGGGCAGGACCGGCAGGATGGCGTCGCCCCACTCGATGAGCACCACGCCCCCGTCGTCCAGCAGCTCGGACAGGCCCAGCTCGGCCACCTCGGCCAGCTGCTCCAGCCGGTACACGTCGAGGTGGTGCACCACCATGCGGCCCTCGTACTGCTGGGCCAGCGTGAAGGTGGGGCTGGTGATGGGCTCGTTGACGTCGAGCGCCCGCCCGAAGCCCTGGGTGAACGCGGTCTTCCCCGCCCCCAGGTCGCCGGCCAGCACGACCAGGTCGCCGGGCCGGGCCAGCAGGCCCACCGCCGCGGCCAGGCGCTGCGTGTCGTCGACCGACGACGTGCGGGCCGTGAGCGTGGAGGCGGCGGTCATCGGCCCCCGAGGTTACCCAGCGACCAAGGTGAGGATGGCCTGGGCCACGACGTGCACCGAAAGCGCGCGCACGACGTCCACCCGCGCTTCGACCTCCCCCGTGGCCGCGGCGACGAAGGCGTCGCCGTCGCTGCGGGTGTGGGCGGGGAACACGGCGCGGGCCAGGCCGTCGTGGGCGCCCTGGGCCACCAGGTGGCAGCCCAGCTTGTCCAGGCGGGCGTTGGTGGCCACCACCCCGACGACCGTGTTCTCGAGGCCGGGCGTGGGCAGGTCGGCCAGGCGGAGGGCGAGGGCGTCGTCGCCCCCGGGCTGGCCCGCGGCGTTCACCGCCACCAGAGCCGCCACCACCAGGTCGCCGGCCCGGGCGCCGGCGGAGACCAGCCCGCCGGGAGCCCGCGTGGGGAAGTCGGGGCCCGACACGCGGGCACCTGTCCCCGCGCCCACCCGCCCGGTCTCCACGGGGCCGTCCGTGGCCGCGACGCAGGCCGCATAGCCCTGGTCCGCGCCGGGACGGACGGTCGCGTCGCCGGTGCCCAGGTCGTACAGGGCCAGAGCCACCACGATGGGCACCGGGCCCTCGGGAGTGACGAAGCCGGCGCCCCGCTCCTCGCAGTGGCGCACCACCCCGTCCGCCGCGGCCAGCCCGAACGCCGACCCCCCGGTCAGCACCAGGGCGTCCAGGCGGGTGACCATGCGCTGCGGGTCGAGCAGGGCGAACTCGCGGGTGGCCGGCGCGCCGCCCCGCACCTCCCCCGACGCCACCGTGCCTTCGGGGAACAGCACGACGGTGCAGCCGGTCTCGGCTACCGGGTCGGTCCAGTGGCCGACCCGGAGCCCGGCCACGTCGGTGATCACCGGTACTGCCTCGCCACCCGCGACCCGATGGCGCACACCACCTCGTAGGAGATCGTGCCCAGGCGGGCGGCCCACTCGTCGGGGGTGATCCGCTCGCCGCCCCGCGCGCCCAGCAGGATGACCTCGTCGCCCGGGCGCACGTCGGCGTCGGGCCCGCAGTCGACCATCAGCTGGTCCATCGTGACCACCCCGATCATGGGCCGGCGCTCGCCGTGGATCAGCACCTCCTGGCCGGTCAGCGGCAGCGAGCGGAACACGCCGTCGGCGTAGCCCAGCGGCACCGTGGCGATGGTCGTCTCCCGGCTGGTGCGCTGGCGGTGGCCGTAGGAGATGCCCTCGCCGGCGGCGACCGTCTTCACGAACGACACCTCGGACGCCAGCGTTAGCGCGGGCCGCAGGTCGTGAAGGCCGTCCAGCGCCGGCGCCGGTGGGAGGCCGTACACCGAGATGCCACAGCGCACCATGTCGTAGCGGGAGTCGGGATGGGCGATCAGGCCCGCCGAGTTGGCCGCATGCACCATGGAGGGCTCGATGCCGGCGGCCCGCAGCTTGCCCAGCACCTCGTCGAAGCGGGCCAGCTGGTCGGGCGTGTAGGGGTTGCCGGGCTCGTCGGCCACCGGCAGGTGGGTGCACACGCCCTCCAGCCGCAGCTCGGCCAGCTCGCCGACGGACCGGGCCAGGCCGACCACGTCCTCGGGCTGGGCCCCGACCCGGTGCATCCCGGTGTCGACCTTCAGATGGATCGGCACCGGCGCCAGCCGGGCTCCGTGCACGGTCTTGGCCACCCCGGCGATGATCTCGGGGCTGTAGAGGACGAGCCGGGCGCCGGTGGCGAGGGCGTCGGCGATCTCGTCCGCCCTGGGCTCGGACAGGAGCAGCAGCGGCGCGTCGATCCCCGCGTCGCGCAGCACCACCGCCTCGTCCACCTGGGCCACCGCCAGCCAGCCGGCCCCCGCCTCCAGGCAGGCGCGGGCCACGGCGGTGGCGCCGTGGCCGTAGCCGTTGGCTTTGACCACCGCGCAGAACCGTGCCGGCTCGGCCAGGGCTCGCAGCGTGGTCACGTTGTGCCGGATGGCATCCAGATCGATCTCGGCCCAGGCCCGGGCCATCAGGTCTCCTCCCCCAGCCGGGCCAGCACGGGTGGCAGGCCGGCGATGACGTCGGAGGCCACCATTCCCCGGAACGGCCCTTCGCAGGCCGCCGTACCGTGCAGCCAGGCGCCCGCCGCGGCCGCGTCGGCCGCATCGGCGCCCTGGGCCAGCAGCGCGCCCACGATGCCGGAGAGCACGTCGCCCGTGCCCGCGGTGGCGAGACGGGCGTCGCCCGCGGTCGAGATGCGGACCCGGCCGCCGGGCTCGGCGATCACGGTGGTCGGCCCCTTGAGCAGCACGATCGCGCCGGTGGCGGTGGCCAGGTCGCGGGCGGCGGCGAGCCGGTCCGTCCCCGGTGGGTGGCCGGTCAGCCGGGCGTACTCGCCGTCGTGGGGGGTGAGCACCACGGGCGCCGTACGGCGGGCCAGGACCGCCGCAGCCTGCTCGCCCAGGGCCGTCAGGCCGTCGCCGTCCACCACCAGCGGGACCGGCGCCCCCGAGGCCAGGTGGTGGACGGCGGTCACGGTCGGGGCACTGCGGCCCAACCCGGGCCCGAGAACCAGCGCTCCCGCCCGTTCGACCTGCACGGCCACCGCGTCGTCCCAGCCGGCGGCGGGCACGCCCACGCCCACGGCCTCGGTGGGCAGGGCGG
>JBKPRV010000502.1:0-5805 GCA_046734715.1 Actinomycetota bacterium
AACAAGCTCGACCGCTTCGACATCGACTACGCGCTGTGCATGTACTGCGGGATCTGCGTCGAGGTGTGCCCGTTCGACGCCCTGTTCTGGAGCCCCGAGTACGAGTACTCCGAGCTGCGCCTGGCCGACCTGCTCCACGACAAGGACCGCCTCGGCGAGTGGATGCAGGCGGTCCCCGACTTCGAGCCCTACGAGGCCGGGTCGGAGCAGAAGGTCCGCAAGGTGCCGAGGTAGAGCAGCGCCGATGGTCAGCGTCTTCTTCTATCTCCTCGCCGCGGTCATGGTCGGCGCCGCCATCGTGGTGGTGACCAGCCGCAACGTCGTGCGGGCCGCGCTGGCCCTCATCGTCGTGTTCGCCGGCGTGGCTGCCCAGTTCATCCTGCTGGCGGCCGAGTTCGTGGCCGTCACCCAGGTGCTGGTCTACATCGGGGCGATCATGGTCCTGATGCTGTTCGGCATCATGCTCACGCGTGCGCGCATCGGGCGTGACGTGGACGCCACCAACGACCACTGGTGGTCGGGCTTGATCACCGCCCTGCTGCTGGTCGGGGTCATGGCCTACGCCCTCATCGACTACTACGGCGGCGACAAGCTGCCGGCCGACCGGCAGATCAACAGCGTCGCCGGCTCGAACACCGCCACGGTGAGCGACTCGATCTTCGCCCAGTACCTGATCCCGTTCGAGGTCGTGTCCGTGCTGCTGCTGGCGGCGCTGGTCGGGGCCATCGTCATCGCCCGGAAGGACCGCTGATGGAGGAGCTGCTGGTCAACCAGTTCCTCCTGCTGGGGGCGATCCTGTTCTGCACTGGCGTCTACGGGGTCATCGCGCGCAAGAACACCGTGCTGGTGCTGATGTCGATCGAGCTGATCCTCAACGCGGTCAACATCAACCTGCTCACCTTCGGGGCGCTGCGCGGCGACGTGGCCGGCGCGGTGTTCGCCCTGTTCATCATCGCCGTGGCCGCCGCCGAGGTGGGCGTGGGCCTGGCCATGGTGCTGATCATCTACCGCAACCGCTCGAGCGTGGACCTCGACGACGTCGACTCGATGCGAGGCTGAACATGCTCGACTACGCCTGGATCATCCCGCTGCTGCCCGCGGCCAGCTTCTTCCTGATCCTGTTCTTCGGGAAGAAGCTGCCCCGCAAGGGCAGCGAGCTCGGCATCGCGGCCGTCGGCATCGCCTTCGCCCTCGCGCTGGCCACCAACGTCAGCTGGTGGGACCACGTCGACAACCCGGACGAATCCAGTGGCACCCACGTGGAAGCCGTCGCGGGCTCCGAGGGCGGAGAGCGAGGCGTTGCGCGTGGCGAGGAGGGCGCAGCCTTCGACGAGTCGGAAAGCGAGCACGAGACCGTCGAGCCGGTGACCCAGGAGGTCACCTGGTTCGAAGCCGGCGGCGTGGACATCAAGGTCGGCATGCTGCTCGACGGGCCCGCGGTGATGATGCTGCTGGTGGTCACGTCGGTGTCGCTGCTGGTGCACGTCTACTCCACCGACTACGTGGGCGGCGACCGGCGGTACACCCACTTCTTCGCCTTCCTCTCGCTGTTCACCGCGTCGATGCTCGGCCTGGTCATCGCCAAGTCGACGCTGCAGCTCATCGTCATGTGGGAGCTGGTGGGCGTCTGCAGCTTCGTGCTGATCGGCCACTGGTGGGAGGAGAAGGCCAACAGCGACGCCGCCCTCAAGGCCTTCATCACCAACCGTGTGGGTGACGTCGGCCTGATCATCGGCGTGATCCTGCTGTTCTGGACCGTCGGCAGCTTCGACATCATCGAGACCAACGTGGCGGCGCTGGACGGCAGCGTGGGCCACAGCACGCTGCTCATCGCATCGTGCTGCCTGATCGCGGCGGTCATGTCCAAGTCGGGCCAGTTCATCCTCCACACCTGGCTGCCCGACGCCATGGCCGGCCCCACGCCGGTCTCCGCCCTCATCCACGCGGCCACCATGGTGGTGGCCGGGATCTACATGGTGGCCCGGCTGTACGCGGTGTTCTTCGAGGGCCTGTCCATCGGCACCTCCAGCTTCAACCTGCTGGCCATCGTGGGCGGCGTGACCGTGCTGGGCGGGGCGGGCCTGGCCTTCGTGCAGAACGACATCAAGAAGGTGCTGGCGTACTCCACCGTGTCCCAGCTTGGCTACATGGTGATGGCGCTGGGCATCGGCGCCTGGACCGCCGCCCTGTTCCACCTCTTCACCCACGCCTTCTTCAAGGCCTGCCTGTTCCTCGGGTCCGGCTCGGTGAGCCACGCCGTGCACAGCTTCGACATGCGCAAGGACATGGGCGGGCTGAAGAAGTGGATGCCGCAGACCTTCTGGACCTTCGTCATCGCCAGCGCCGCGCTGATCGGCATCTTCCCCCTGGCCGGCTTCTGGTCGAAGGACGAGATCCTGGCGGGCGCCAACCAGCTGGGCGGCAGCGGCCACTACACGGTGTTCATGATCATCGGCATCGTCGGGGCGTTCATGACCGCGGCCTACATGACCCGGACCATCTGGTACACGTTCTTCGGCGAGTACCGGGGGCACGGGCACCCGCACGAGTCCGGGCCCCGCATCGTGATCCCCCTGTGGATCCTGGCGGCGGCGGGCGCGACCGCCGGCCTGGTCAACCTGCCCTCGGCGCTCGCCCCCGACTCAGGCGCCCTGCGCTTCGAGCACTTCTTCGAGCCCAAGGGCGACTACTTCCCGACGGTCAACTTCAGCCACCCCGAGTTCTCCCTCGCCATCGCGGTGGGCAGCACGATCATCGGCCTGGCCGGCATCACGCTCGCCTACCTGTGGTACTTCCGGGGGCTCGGGCCCCACGGCATCACCGAGCGCAACCGGGCGGCCCGGGCCGGCTACACGGTGCTGCTCAACAAGTACTACTTCGACCACCTGTACACCGACATCATCGTCGCCGACGTGAAGGGCCCCATCGCCCGGGGTGTGTACTGGTTCAACCAGGTCGTGATCGACGGGGTGGTCAACGGCGCCGGGCGGTTCGCCACCGTCCTCGGCCGCTTCACCTACGAGCGCATCGACCAGCAGGTGGTCGACGGGGCCATCAACGGGTCCGCTGCGGCCGCCGAGGGCGGCGGCCAGATCTTCCGACAGCTCACCTCCGGCAAGGTGCAGCAGTACGGCGCCCTGCTGTTCGGGGCTGCCGCGCTGCTCGCCGGTGCCATCATCCTCTTCGTCTGACGCCAAGGGTCATCATGGACAACAACCAGTTCCTCTCCGATTGGGGCCTGACCATCATGGTGTTCCTGCCGCTGGCAGGGGCCCTGGTGATGCTGCTCATCCCCCGCACGGAGGAGCACCTCCACCGCACGCTGGCGCTGGTGGTCACGCTGGCCACGGCCGGCGTCGGCGCGGCCGTGCTGGCGGACTTCAACTACAGCGCCAGCGAGACGTTGCAGTTCGTGGTGAACAAGCCGTGGATCGACGTCATCAACGCGCGCTACGCCATCGGCATCGACGGCCTGTCGGTGCCGCTGATCGGCCTGACGCTGCTGATCGTCCCGCTGTGCGTCATCTACTCGTGGAACCACTTCCCCGAGCCGCGCAACCCGAAGGCGTTCCTCATCCTGCTGCTGGTGCTGGACACCGGCATGCTCGGCACGTTCGTGGCCCAGGACCTGATCCTGTTCTTCGTGTTCTTCGAGGTCGTGCTGCTGCCGATGTACTTCCTGATCGGCGTGTGGGGCGGCGAGCAACGGCAGTACGCGTCGATCAAGTTCTTCCTGTTCACGCTGTTCGGCTCGGCGCTGATGATCGTGAGCTTCCTGGCGCTGTTCTTCGTGACCGGCGGCGAGACGTTCGTCATCCCCGAGCTGATCCAGCGGGTGGCGGACTCCGACATCTCGCGGACGACCATGCTGCTGATCTTCGGCGGCATGTTCATGGGCTTCGGCATCAAGGTGCCGATGTTCCCGTTCCACACCTGGCTGCCCGACGCCCACACGCAGGCCCCCACCGTGGGCTCGGTGATCCTGGCCGCCATCCTCCTGAAGCTGGGCACCTACGGCTTCATCCGGGTCGCCATCCCGATCCTGCCCGAGGCCGCGGTGTCGTGGGCGCCGTGGATCGGGGGGCTGGCGGTCATCGGCATCATCTACGGCGCCCTAGCCTGCCTGGCGCAGACCGACATGAAACGGCTCATCGCCTTCTCCTCGGTCTCGCACATGGGCTTCACCATGCTGGGCATCGCCACGCTCACCGACTTCGGCCTGAACGCCGCAGTGATGGGCATGGTCGCCCACGGCCTCATCACCGGCATGCTGTTCTTCCTGGCCGGCTCGGTGAAGGAGCGCTACCACACCCTCGACATCAAGCGGCTGGGCGGCATCCTGCTCAAGGCGCCGCGCATGGGGTGGATCCTGGGCTTCACGGCCATGGCCTCGCTGGGCCTCCCCGGCCTGGCCGGGTTCTGGGGGGAGTTCCCGGCCATCCTGTCCTCTTACCAGCCGGCGCCCGGCCTGTCCGACGTGACGTTCCGGGTGTACATGGTGGTGGCCGCGGTCGGCACCGTGTTCGCGGCCGGCTACCTGCTGTGGCTCTACCAGCGCACGGCCTTCGGCACGCCGACCGACGAGTTCGTGGACGCGGACATCCCCGACGTGACCTTCCCCGAGTGGATCGCGTGGGTGCCGATGCTGGTCCTCATCCTGGTGATCGGCGTCTACCCCAACCTGGTGTTCCACGTGACCGACGCGCAGATGACCGCGGTGGCCGACTGGGTCGCCAACATGGGTAGCTGACGCCGTGCTCGCCTCGCTCACCTCAGTCGCCTCGCTGCTCGCCCAGGCCGACGGCTTCGAACGCCCGGCGATCGACTGGCACGCGCTCGCCCCCGAGCTGGTGGTGACGGGCGTGCTGTGCCTGGTGCTGGTGGCCGACCTGTTCCTCCCCGAGGACCGCAAGGCGCTGTTGCCGTCGCTTGCCGGGCTGGGGCTGTTGGGGGCGCTGGTCCCGGTGCTGACCCTGGCGGTCGACGGCGCCGACCGGGTGATGTTCGGCGGCGCCTACGCGGTCGACGACTTCGCCCTGGTGCTCAAGGCGCTGTTCCTGGTGGCCGGGTACGTCACCGTGCTGCAGTCGACCAACTACATCGCCGAGGGCGACTACGCCGAGGGGGAGTACTACTTCCTGCTGCTGTCGTCGATCCTGGGCATGCTCGTCATGGCCTCGGCCCGCGACCTGATCACCATCTTCGTGGCGCTGGAGATGCTGTCGATCCCCGCCTACCTGCTGGCCGGCTGGCGCAAGCGGGACCGCAAGGGCAACGAGGCGGGCGTGAAGTACTACCTGATGGGCGTGTTCGCCAGCGGCGTGCTGCTGTACGGCATGTCGCTGGTGTACGGCGCGGCGGGCAGCACGAAGCTGGTCGACATCGGCGAGGCGCTGGCCACCGGCCGCTCGGTCCCGATGATCACGCTGGCCGTGGTGTTCTGCATCGCCGGCTTCGGGTTCAAGGTGTCGGCCGTCCCGTTCCACACGTGGGCGCCGGACACCTACGAGGGCTCACCGACGCCCATCACCGCGTTCCTGTCGGTCTCGTCCAAGGCCGCGGGCTTCGTGGCCCTGCTGGAGCTGATCCTCATCGGCTTCGCGGGCCAGACCGAGGTGGTTCGGCCGCTGATCTGGGTGCTGGCCGTGCTGTCGATGACCATCGGCAACGTGGTGGCGCTGCGCCAGACCAACCTGGTGCGCATGCTCGCCTACTCGGGCATCTCGCAGGCCGGGTTCATCCTGGCTCCGCTGGCGGTGGTCGGGCAGATCGGGTCGTCGACGTTGACGGCGGTGATCACGTACC
>JBKPRV010000503.1:0-3729 GCA_046734715.1 Actinomycetota bacterium
ATCCGGACTCGCGGCGGTTCGCCATCGGCCATGTGTCGCGGCGGGACGAGGTGGGTGATCTCCCGCTCGGTCATTGTCTGGTTCTAGATGGAGTGCGGCGGCAACGACAGCGAGTTCTCGCCAGGCGATCACGTGGTTAGCGACGGACCTTGCCACTCGACAACGATCGAGCGCGGTAGACCCGGCGATAGGGGACGCTCTGGACGTGACTGTTCGGCAGCGATGCCCGACGACTGTGGAGTGATTGCACCGCTATCCGGCGGTTCTGCTCGACAGACGTCGGTCGTTGGGTCAGACCCACGGCTCGTTTGCGCACTGCGCGGTGACGCGTCTCGACATGGCGATCGCCGCTGTCAGCGCGGAGCGTCGTTACTCGCGGCCAGAGCTGTCTGTGGCACTACGGCCGTCGACGACCTCTCGTACGCGATGCAACGTGCAACGACGAGCACCAGCACGCCTGCCCCGGGGATGATCCAAGGCGGAAACACCATGCTCAGCAGCGCTGAACCGATCGCGACTCGCCGGCTGACATGACCGCGTCGCCAGAACACGCCGGCCATCGCGACCGCTGCGACGGCGGCCAGCCAGGGTGCGAGGTTGGCCAGTCCGTGGTCGGCGACGTCGGGAAGACCCTCCGTCGGCGCACGACCGAGACCGGCGTCGACGAGAGCGTCCACAACTCGGACGTTCCCGACGAGTACCAGCACGGTCGTTGCAAGCCAGGCGAGGCAGGCGACGAGGATGTCGGGCTGACGCCGACCTGTTGGTGTCGTCCACAACAGGATGGCGGCAAACGCGAAGGCGCCGAAGGGGGCCGTGGCGCTACTCAGATGCCCCGCTGCGTGTCCCGAGACCTCATAGCGGCTTTCGAAGAACAGCTTCTGGACCACTATCGAACTCGCCAGCACCACGGGCACCGGCCACCAACGCCGAGCGACCGCTACAAGTCCGTTCTCCGGCCCACCCATGCTCTGAGCCTACGTGTCGGTCGCAGGGCTCGGTCGAGTGGCAGTAGCCACGGAGCCCACTGTCCCACTCTGCCCGTCATGCGACGCTAGGCCGAACGATCCGGTCGCGTCCCCGTGCCGAAGGGTGTCACGCTCCCGGCGGTCGGGGGCGCGCTCACCGCTCGACAGGACGAACATTCCGGCACGGTCTGTGGACGATCGATACCGAGCGGATACCGACGTAGGGAGCGTCGTCGAGACGCGAGATGTATCGGCACGTTCCGGGTGCAACATCGCGAGTAGGCGTCTCGGGTCGACGAGCGGGAATCGGGACCGACGGTATGAGGCGCCCGCCCGTACGGGCGCCATCGTCAAGCGAGCAGGCCGTCTACGAGCTCGGGGAGTCGACCGAACAAGTCGGGCAGGCCGCGCAAACCGTTGCGCACCTCGTCATGGCATGTCTCGAGATCGGGACCAGTCGGCGGCTCAACGACGGCGAGGCAGCGCACGATGTTCCAGCGCGTGAACCCCAGCCAGCCCTCGATCATGAACACGAACCAGCTCGGACCCGACGGCGGCAGCGCACCGCCCCCTGCGACGTAACCGTCGAGGACCGAGCGGAAGATGGTCGGCTCGATGTCGTCGAACTCAGGTCCCTTCGCGACGCTCAGCGCGGTCGAGCCGAGCTCGCCGGCCAGCTCGAGCGTCCCCGAGAGCTCCCAGTCGAGCACGACCGGCCGACCGTCGCGAGCGAGCAGGTTCCACGGCTGGATGTCCTTGTGGGTGAGCACGATGGGGCCTGGCCGTTCGCAGGTATCGACGAAGTGGGCAATCGCGAGAAGCGTCTCAACGTGCGACGCGAGCTCGTCGGCCCACGGCTGTTCGGTCGCCGCCGCCTGCTCAGCGAGCTCGGGCCAGTCCCGTGGCGCCGGTTCCCCGATCGGCACGTGGGTCCACTCAACGTCGAGGGCGTGGATGCTCGCCAGGATCTCGCCGATCTCGAACGCGAACGCTGCCGCCACGGGCCCTTCAGACAGCTTCTCGCCGTCGACCCAGCGGTGCACGAGCATGTCGTGGCTGGCTGAGATCGGCTCCGGCATCGGGATACCCGCGGCGAACGCGGCCTGCTCGAACCTGAACACGTCGTCGGCGTAGTAGGTCCAGCGGCGGTCGACGAGGTTGAGCTCTTTCACCGCGAACGACCCTTGGTCGGTGTCGAGCCTGTACAGCCGGTTGGAGCTCTTGCCCTGCACCCGAGTCATAGGCCGCAGCGGTGTCCCCAGATGATCCAGGCTCATCGCAGGAGTTTGGCGCCGAATCCGACCGAGAACGTCGACCAAGACATGCTCGGTAATGCCGGCTACAGCTCGGGTCGTGCCGGAGGTCGAAATGCGCGGTATCGCTCGGAGCCGGCGTTTGGGGACGTCCGAGGTGCCGAGAGGCGTGCCGATCATCCGCTCCGGATGTGCGGCCACTCCGTGCTCTCTGGGTCGAGACCGGTTCGTAGACTCCGATGCGTGGACGAGGCTGCATACCGGGCGGCCGAGCAACGGATGTGGTCCTCGATCGGACTCGCGCCCAGCGAACGGGTCGTCGCCGGGATCCGGGTGCAGGAGGTCGGCGACGGGCCACCGGTGTTGTTCGTGCATGGGGCATCGAACAGTGGGGTGTCGTGGGCGACGTTGGTTCGCGACGTCGCGCCGTCATTTCGGTGCATCGTGGTGGACCGGCCGGGCTGCGGGCTGAGCCCGAAGTTGTCGCAGCGATTCGACGACGTGGCCGGGCTACGCGCGTTCGCGGCGTCGTTCGTCGCTGGGCTGCTCGATGCTCTCGGACTCGATCGCGCGCATATCGTTGCGACCTCGTTCGGTGGACTGTTGGCGCTGCACTCGGCGGCGGCGACACCCGAGCACGTGGACCGCATGGCGCTGTTCGGGTGGTCCGTCGGTGCACCGACGAGTCAGCTGCCGCTCGTCATGCGCGTCGCGTCCGTCCCGGTGCTGGGCCGGCTGATGGCGAGGCTGCCCGTGAACGAGCGGGTGGTGCGGGCGATGATGAAGCGCATCGGCGTGACGGACCCGACGGACGAGGTGGTGGCCTGCTTCACCGCGCTGCTGCGTCACACGCCGACCATGCACAACGAGATCGAGGCGGGCCCTCGCATCATGGGTCTGCGAGGGCTGAACGAGTCGATCCTCATTCCGCACGAGACGCTCCGTGCGATCACCAGCCCCGCGCTGTTCCTCTGGGGCACGGCCGACCCGTTCGGTGGCCCTGAGGTGGCGAGAGCGTTCAGCACCAACCTGCCGAACGCCACCCTCGAACTGATCGACGGCGCAGGCCACGCGCCCTGGCTCGACGACCCGCGGCGCTCAGCCGACGCCGTCACGTCCTTCTTCGCCGAGACGGCCGCGATGCGGCAAAAGGCAGGACCCTCGCCACCTGACCAGCGACTTGACACGGCTCCTCCCCACGCGGCCGACAGCGCCATCACACGGAGCCGGAAGTGACCGTCTCGCTCCGGGCGTTGAGGCACGGAAGGGGCACGGCCAGGTTGACGAGCTCGACCAGCTGCCGCGGCCGGCCGAGGACGGCGCCGAGGCGCCCAGATCCGGTGCGGTCTCAGGGGGTCATCGCAACGCTTCGTCGAGTGCTTGTGATGGTGACTTCCATCCGAGGGTTTGTCGAGGGCGGTCGTTGAGCTCGGCGGCGACGGCGTCGAGGTGGGCCTGGGTGTGGGGGCGCAGGTCGCTGCGCTTGGGGAAGTACTGGCGTAGCAGCC
>JBKPRV010000504.1:0-5828 GCA_046734715.1 Actinomycetota bacterium
GACAGGCCCTGCTCGATGCCGTCGAGCCCGAGCGACGGCACCCGGGCCGCGGCCAGCTCGATGGCGAGGGCCATGCCGTCGAGGCGGCGGCAGATCTCCCCGATGCGGGCCGCGGTGTCGGCATCGGTCTCGAGGTCCAGCCCGGCGCCGGCCTGTCGGGCCCGCTCGACGAACAGGGCCACCGCGTCCCCGGTCGCATCGCCCGGCAGCGACAGGCCCGGCACCGGGAAGACGTGCTCGAAGGGCAGCATCAGCCGGGCCTGGCTCGTGGCCAGGACGCCGACGCCGGGGCAGCGCCCCAGCAGGCGTTCGAGGAAGGGGGCCACGCCGTCCCGCAGGTGCTCGCAGTTGTCCAGGACCAGCAGGGTCTCGGCATCAGCCCACTCGGCGGCGAGCGCGTCCTCGACCGTGAGGCCCCGGGGCTCCTCCAGGCCGATGGCGGCGCTGACCGCCCCCGCGATCTGGGCCGGGTCGGTGACCGGCACCAGGTCGACGAACCACACGCCGTCGCGCCGGTCCCCGGCCAGATCCGCAGCCACCGCCACCGCCAGGCGGCTCTTGCCCACCCCGCCTGGGCCCAGGGCGGTGACCAGCCGCTCGCGGCTCAGGGCGGCCCGTAGCTCCCCCACCTCGGCGACGCGGCCCACGAACGAGGTGAGCGGCACCGGCACGCCCCGTCGCGGCGCGGCCCCGCGCCCGTTGCCCGCCAGCCGGGCCAGCTCCCGCCGGTCGGACGCCCCCAGCTTGCGCAGCAGGGAGGACACGTGGCTCTCGACCGTGCGGATGGACACGAAAAGCCGTGAGGCGATCTCTGCGTTGGTGGCACGCTCGGCGATGAGGTCCAGGACCTCGGCTTCCCGCTCGGACACGCCGGCCTCGGCCGGGCCACCTCGGATCGTCACCCTGCGAGTCTGCCGGATCCCGGGCCCAACTCCGTGGCGCATTTCCGCAGGATCCGTGGCCGGTCCGTGGTGGATCCGTGGTCGGCACGGATGGCACGAGCCGGGCGCGAGCGCACGATCGAGGCATGACTTACCACGAGACCATCGCCCTCGCCGAAGCCCACCGTCACGACCTGCTGAGCGACTCGGCCCGAGTCCGGGCCACCCGCCGCCGGCGCCCCAGCCTGCGCATCCGCCGCCGGCCGGCCCCCGACGCCGCGTGATCCGCCCACCGCCTCCGCTCCGAACCTGAGCCCAGGGCTTCGGGTCGACGGGGCGCACGTCCGGTGGAACGGATCGTGTCCTGGTGCGACGGTGGAGGCGATGACAGTCGACGATCTCACGGTGATCCCCGAGCCCGCCCTGACGTGGATCAAGGTGGCCGAGCCGGACGAGCTGCCCGAGGGACGGGTCATGACCGTCGTGGCGGGCCGGCGCAGCCTGGCCCTCACCCACTGGCAGGGACACTACGGGGCGTTCGACAACCGCTGCCCCCACCAGGGTGGCCCGCTCGGCGAGGGCTCGATCGAGAAGGGCTGGCTGCGCTGTCCCTGGCACGGCTACGACTACGACCCGCTCACCGGCCAGCCTCCGCCCGGGTTCCGCGACGCCCCCACCTGCGTGCCGGTCGAGGTCCGGCCGGACGGCGTGTACGCCGGCATCGAGGACGAGCCGCCGCACCAGCGCACCGTGGCCGACGTGGTGGTGGAGACCATGGTCGCTTGGGGCGTGACCCACGTGTTCGGGATGGTGGGCCACTCCAACCTCGGCCTGGCCGACGCCATGCGCCGCCAGGAGGAGGCGGGCCACCTCACCTACGTGGGCATCCGCCACGAGGGGGCGGCGTCGTTCGCGGCGTCGGCCTACGGCAAGCTCACCGGCCGGCCCGCGGCCTGCTTCGGCATCGCCGGGCCCGGCTCCACCAACCTGCTCACGGGGCTGTACGACGCCAAGGCCGACCGGGCTCCGGTGCTGGCGCTGTCGGGCCAGGTCCCGTCCAAGGTGTTGGGGCGGGGTGCCTTCCAGGACGTGGACCTGACCGCGGCCTTCGCCGACGTCGCCGCCTACTCCAAGGTGCTCCAGCCCGGCTCCGACCACGCCGAGCTGACCACGCTGGCCCTCAAGCACGCGGTGCTCGAACGCCAGGTCGCGCACCTGGTGATGCCCGACGAGGTCCAGGTGCTGCCGGCCGCGGACGAGAAGACGTCCGGGCCGGCGGGCCGGGTCCCGGATCTCGCCATCAGCCCGCCGGCGGAGGCCGTGGCCGCGGCCCGCGACCTGATCGCCCGGGCCCGGCGCCCGGTGGTGATCGTCGGGCACGGGCCCGCCTCGACATGGAGCCCGTCATCGCATTGGCCGAGGTGCTCGATGCCCCGGTGCTCACGACGTTCAAGGCCAAGGGCGTCATCTCGGACCACCACCCGCTCGGATGTGGCGTGCTGGGCCGCAGCGGGACGCCGGTGGCGAGCTGGCTGATGAACGAGTCCGACCTGGTCGTGGTGTTCGGGGCCAGCTTCTCCCACCACACCGGGATCGCCGAGTACAAGCCCATCGTCCAGGTCGACTACGACCCCATGGCGCTCGGCCGGTTCAATCCCGTCACGGCGCCGGTGCTGGGCCACGTGGGCGTCACGGCCCGGCTGCTGGCTGCGGACCTGCCCGCCGCCCCCGAACGGGTGGACCAGCGCGGCGACATCGCCGACCGCTGGGCCATCTGGCGCACGGAGAAGGAGCGCCGGCTGGCGGACGACCGCGGCCAGGGTGTGAGCTCCGCCGCGGTGTTCGCGGCCATGAACCGCCGGATCCCGGACGACGCGGTGATCACGGTGGACGTGGGCAACAACGCCTACTCGTTCGGGCGGTACTTCGAGTGCACGCGCCAGGCCATCCTGATGTCCGGCTACCTGGGCTCCATCGGCTTCGGCTACCCGGCAGCCATGGGCGCGTGGGCGGCCGCACCCGACCGGCCCATCGTCGCCGTGACCGGCGACGGCGGCTTCGGCCAGTACCTGGCCGAGCTGACGACCGCGGTGAAGTACCACATGCGCATCACCCACGTGCTGCTCAACAACCACTCACTGGGCAAGATCACCAAGGAGCAGCGGGCCGAGCACTACGACGTGTGGCAGACCTCGCTGCACAACCCCGACTTCGCGGCCTACGCCGAGCTGTGCGGCGCGCTCGGCGTGCGGGTCAGCGCCGCGGACCAGCTCGACGACGCGCTGGCCCACGCCGTCGCGCACGACGGCCCGGCCCTGGTCGAGGTCCTGTGCGACCCCGACCTCGTGTGACCGCAAGCCGAAGCGCTGCCAGGTCAGATCAGCCCGGTGACGTCGGTCATCCACGACATGTCGCCCGCCATGAGCTGGTGCATCCAGTCGGGCGGGGCCGCGCCCATGAGGGTGCCGAGGTCCCAGTAGTCCTTCCACAGCGTGATGATCCCGTCGTCGACGTGCTGCACCGACACGAACGGCAGCGTGGCCCGGTCGCCGGTGGGCCACAACCACATCTCGGTGTGCTCGGTGACCACCATGCCGCCCTCGGCGATGATCGTGGCCGGCCCGTGGTCGTAGCCGGCCAGGCCCTCCAGCCCCAGGCGCAGGCGCTTCTCGATGTCGCCCGGGCCACGGGCCGCGGCTCCCGGGCCGGTGGGCACGTCGAGGTAGATCGAGTCGGCATCGAAGAACGAGCGGATGAGGACCCAGTCGCGGGCGTACAGCGCCTCCCAGAACGCGGCGACGACCTCCTTGGGGCTCATGCCGCCAGGCGGACCGGCAGCCGCTTGTAGGCGTTGGCCAGGTTGGACCGGACCCGGGCGGGCTCGCCCGCCGGCTCGACGGTCCCGAACGCGCTCAGCAGCTCCTCCACGAACACCCGGGCCTCCAGCCGGGCCAGGTGCGCCCCCAGGCAGAAGTGGGTGCCGATGCCGAAGCTGACATGCGGGTTCGGGGTCCGCCGGATGTCGAACTCCTGCGGCCGGTCGAACACGGCTTCGTCGCGGTTGGCCGACGTGTAGACCAGCGCCACCTTGTCCCCGGCCCGGATCGCCCGGCCGTCCAGCTCGGTGTCGGCGGTGGCGGTGCGCCGGAAGTAGTGAAGCGGGTTGCAGTAGCGCAGCATCTCCTCCACCGCGTCCGGGATGAGCACGGGGTCGGACCGCAGGGCCGCCAGCTGGTCCGGGTGCCGCATCAGCTCGTACACGCCCGCGCTCATCATCGCCTTGGTGGTGTCGTTGCCCGCGGAGACCAGCTGGACGAAGAACGAGCCGAAGTCCACGTCGGACATGGGCTCGCCGTTCTCGAACGTCGTGCGCAGCAGCAGGGCCGTGATGTCGTCCTCGTCCCCGCCGGACGCCCGCCGGCTCGCGGCCAGCTCGATGCCGTACAGCGCCATCTCGATGGAGGCCGAGCCCGGGTCGTCCCCTGCCACCTCCTCGTCCTGGCCGGCCACCATGGCCTCGGCCCAGAGCTGGATCTGGGGCGCGTCCTCCGGCGGCAGGCCCATGATCCCGGCGATGATCCGGGCCGGCAGGGGACCGGCCACGTCCCGCACCAGGTCGACCTCGCCCCGCTCCGCCGCCGCGGCCAGGATCTCCCGGCACCGCTCCCGGACCTGGGCCTCCATGCGCTCGATCACCCGGGCACCGAAGTGCGGGGCGAGGGGCTTGCGGTAGGCCGTGTGGCCGGGTGGGTCCATGACCAGCAGCATGTGGCGCATCAGCTCCAGCTGGTCGGCGTCGAGGTCCTCCAGCACGACGCTGCCCTGCCAGGAGGAGAACAGCTCGGGGTGCCGGGCCACGTGCACCAGGTCGGCGTGGCGCAGCACCGCCCAGTACCCGGCCTGGCCGGGGATGTCCTGCCAGTGGACCGGATCGTCGCGCCGCAGGCGCGCGAACGTGTCGTGCACGTCGTCGCCGAGGTACCAGTCCGGGTCGTAGATGTCGACCGGATCACCCATGGCGGCGATACTAGAACGTGTTTCAAATCCGCGAGGGGGCTGCTCCATGACCGCCATCGACGCGCTGCCCGAGGCCATCCACTTCGGCGAGTCCGACCTGCCGTTCATCGACTTCGGCGGGGGCAACCAGTTCAAGGTCGTCCTGGTCGACGTGGGCCAGGGCGTGTGGGTGGTCGAGAACATCTTCCAGGCCGGCTTCGAGGTGCCGACCCACAAGCACACGGGCCCGGTGTTCGGGTTCACCCGTTCGGGGGCCTGGAAGTACAAGGAGTACGACTATGTGAACCGGGCCGGCTCGGTGCTCTACGAGCCGGCCGGATCGGTGCACACGCTCACCTGCCTGGAGGACGACACCCAGGTGTGGTTCCACATGACCGGCACCAACCTCGACCTCGACGCCGACGGCAACATCATCGGCACCGCCGACGGCCCGGGCACGCTCGCCGCCTACCTCGCCCTGGCCGAGGCGCAGGGTCTCCCTCGGCCGAGCACCGTCGTGCGCTGACCCGCCCGGTTGGGACCTTCGGCCCTGGGCGGGCCCGACCGCCGTCCCGCAGCCTGGCGTCATGTCCTGGCGAACCGTGGTCCTGCCGCGAGAGCACGGCGGTTGGAGCCTGATCGCAGAGCCCGCGCTCCTGGGGCTGCTGGTGGCGCCGTCGTGGGCGGGGGTCGCGCTGGCGCTCGCCGGCCTGCTCGCGTTCCTGGCCCGCCAACCGCTGCGCCTGTTCCTGGTCGACCGCACCCGCCACCGGTGGCTGCCCCGGACGGCCCAGGCCGCGGAGGTCGCCGCTGCGGAGCTGGCGCTGCTGGCGCTGCTGGCGGTGGTGGCCTGGACGCGCGCCGGCCCCGGCTGGCTGGTGCCCGTGGCGGTGGCCGCCCCGCTGGTCGCCGTGCAGCTGTGGTTCGACGCCCGCAGCCGTAGCCGGCGCC
>JBKPRV010000505.1:0-7721 GCA_046734715.1 Actinomycetota bacterium
TGCCGCAACACCGCGGGACGGCGTGGCTACGGGCCGCCTTCGCCGTCGCGCTCGTCTGCCAGCCCATGTACCGGCTGGTAGTGCAGGGCGGGCTGTCGGAGCCGCTGTTCTGCGCCGTGATCGTCGGGCTCGCCGGCGCCCTGGTGCGCTACCGCCGCGACGGCTCGGCGTTCGGTTGGGCGTGCGTCCTCGCCGGCGCGGCGGGTCTGCTGCGCTTCGTCGGCGGTGTGGTGGTGCTGATGCCGGCGATCGAGCACTACCGCCGTCATCGCGACCCGAAGCGTGCGCTGCTCGTGCTCGCCGGCTGCGTGACGCCGGTGGCGCTCAACGTCGTGCTCGCCGGCGCGGCCGGCGGCGGCCACACGACCCACTGGCACGGGTTGGGCGTGGACGACTGGCACACCCTCGGGCGCTCGACCGCGGGCTGGTTCAGCACCCACACGGGCGTCCTCGCGCAGACCCTGCTCAAGGTCGGCGACGCGCTCCCGTGGTGGGCGGCGACCGTCGCCGTCGTGTGGGCGGTGGCGGTCGTCGTCGGGCTGGCAGCCTGGGTGGGCCTGCCGGCGCTGCGCCGCCTGCCCGACGCCCTCGTGGTCGGCCTGGCGATGGCTGGGCTCCTCACCCTGGCGCTCCTGGCCGGCATGGCGCTGTTCGACGCGCTGGCGACCCCGGACAACCGGATCATGCTCCCTGCCGGGGTGGTGACGCTGTGCGCGCTGGTGTGGAGCGTCGACTTGGCGCTCGAGCGGATGTGGATCCCGGCGGTCGTGCTCGGCGCCTGGGTGCTGCTGGCGACCGCGCCGTGGGACGCCGGAGCGACGTTCGGCAACGCCGACGACCGCCTGCCCGCCGCCCGCCAGTTCCGCGACCTCGACGCCGACGTGATCATCACCAACGACGCCGACGGCGTGTACTGGGAGACGGGCATCCCGACCGCCTACCTCCCGCCGCCGCGCGTTCAGCTCACCAACGAGCTGGTCGACCGCGCCGCCCTCTTCGAGCAGCTGCCGTGCGCGCTCGAGCGCGGCCGCGGCGTCGTGATCGTGTTCGAGGGCGCGTTCTTCGGGGTCGATCCCGAGACGCAGTCCTTCCTCGACGGCCTCGTGAGCGACGGCCGGGTCATCCCGTCCTGGTTCGAGGGCGGGACGGTCTACGCCCCGTCGCCGGCCGCCTGCGCGCTCTGACCCGCCGACGACGTCGGCGCCGCGGGCTCAGGGCCGGGTCGACTGGCCGACCTCGATCAGATGGCCGTCGGGGTCGCGGATGTAGCAGCGGACCTCGCTGGCCATGTCCTGGGGCGGGGTGATGAAGTCCGCCCCGCGGGAGCGCCAGTCCTCGTACACCTGGTGGATGTCGGCCACCCGGATGTTGAGGAAGCTGCTGGAACGGGTCGGGTCGGGCGGCGTCTCCAGGATCACTTCGGGCTTGTCGACCGTCGGGCCGCCGCCCACGTTGATGATGATCCACGAGTTGGCGAGCTGCACGATGGACGGCTCGCCGGTGCGGACCACCTCCCCGCCCAGCACGTCGCTGTAGAAGGCGGTCGAGCGCGCGACGTCGTCGGAGACGATGAAGTGGGTGAGGACGATGCCCTGGCTGGGGTTCGGGCGCTCCGCCATGGGGACTCCTTCGGCCCTGTCCTGGGCAGGCGTGGGGACTCCTTCGGCCCCGTCCTGGGTAGGGGCGTATGGTCGGTACGCACGGTAGCCGTCTCGGAGGGAGAAGCGATGAGCGTCTACAAGGTCATCGAGATCATCGGCACGAGCACCACATCCTGGGCAGACGCGGCGGCTGTGGCGGTGGCCCAGGCCCGCGAGACCCTGCGCGACATACGCGTGGCCGAGGTCGTGAAGCAGGACCTCGACGTCGGCGAGAACGGCGCGCTCACCTACCGGACGAAGCTGTCGGTGTCGTTCAAGTACGAGGGCGAGTCCTGACTGACGGCTAGTCAGGCGAGCTGGGACATGAACTGGTTCATGTCGAAGTAATCGCGCCACGCGGCGATCTTCCCGCCGGCCACCTCGAAGGTGCCCATCACCGGCAGCGAGATCTCCTTGCCGGGGAAACGGAACACGTCCACCCGCTCGGTGAGGACCGTCCCGCCGTCGGCGGCGATGGCTCCGACGCGGAACTCGATCGACTCCACTCCGGTCGTGAAGCTGGCCAGCACGCCCCGGATGGCCTCGGGCCCGACCACGGGGTCCACCGGGATGTTGTGGTAGACGGCGTCCTCGGTGAAGAAGCCGACGATGCGGTCGAGGTCGAGCTCGGCCTCACCGAAGGCGGCGCAGAACTCCCGGACGAGGTCGATCGGCTCAGTGGTCACGAGGGGCAGGCTACGTCTCACGCGTCGCGGAGCTGGAAGAGCGCGAGCCCCGAGACCAGGGCGATGCCCGCGTAGGTGGCGAGCACGCCCAGCCCCGGCCACGGGGCTATGGCCAGGTCGTCCAGCCTGATCGTGCTCTGCACGGACAGGCCGGCCTCCATCGGCCCGAAGCGCGCCAGGCGGTGCTGCCAGCGCGGGTCGGCCACGAGCGCGGCGACGATCGGGAAGGCGTAGAGCAAGGCCAGCATGCCGGTGATCGCGGCCGCGGTGTCCCGAACGATGGTGGCGACGCCGAGGCTGAGCAGGGCCACGAGCGCGAGGTACAGCACAGTGCCGGCCGCCGCCCGCAGCGTTGGCCCGTCGGCGAGCGACAGGGGCTCGTACCCGTTGGCGCTCGTGAACCCGTTGGCGGGCAGGATCGCCCGGCCGGCGAGCAGCGAGCCGAGCACCCCGAGCACTCCGGCCACCAGAGCCACGGTGGTGACGGCGGCCGCCTTGGCCAGCAGGACCAGGCGGCGGGACGGCGTCGCGGCCAGGGTCGAGCCGATGGTCCCGGTGCCGTATTCGCTGCTCATCGCCAGGACCCCGAGAGCAACGACCGCCGCCTGTCCCAACCCGACGCCGCTGAGGCTGAGCTTGGTGGTGTCCTCGAAGCACTCGGACGGCGTCGGGCACTGCGACGTGTCGACGGAGGCGAGGGCGCCGGCGCTGCCCGCCACCGTCAGGCCGACCGTGGCCACCAGCAACCATGGCAGGCTCGGGACCGTGCGCAGTTTGGTCCATTCGGCCCTGACGGCACGGCGCAGGCGCCGCGCTCGCCGAGGCGTCACGCGTCCCGCCGGAGGAGCACCATCGTCGCCCCGCCGAGGGCGACCGCGGTGTATGCGGCCAGGACGCCGAGGCCCACCAGCGGGCCGATGGCGGTGTCGTAGCGCGTGATGGTCTGCTGCACCGCGAAGCCGGCGACCGGAGTGAGCCGGTTGAGCCAGTTGGCGACGGACAGCGGCAGTCCGGTCGAGACGATCGACGGCACGAGCAGCGGCAGGATCACCAGGGGGATGGCCACGGCGGTGTGACGGACGATGGTCGCGACGGCAAGGCTCAACACGGCCACGAGGGCGAAGACGACTGCCGTACCGACCACGGCCCGCAAGACGGTCAGGTTGGTCAGAGACAGCTCGGGCGTGCCCGGTGCCCTGCTGGCGGTGCGGAGCGTCCGCATGGACACCTGGAACGAGACGACGCTGGCGACCAGCCCGGCCGAGAACGTGGCCCCGCCGAGCACGATCGCCTTGGCCGCCAGCACCCGGCCCCGGCCCGGGCAGGCGGCGAACGTGGTCCGGATCATGCCCCGCCTGAACTCCGCCGTCATGAACAACGCCCCGAGCGCCGCCACGGCCAGCACGCCGACCGCGACCCCGGTCAGGCTCCGCTGCACCAGGTCGTCGGCGAACGGCCGCACACTCTTGGCGACGTCACCGGAGCCCCTCAGCGTGAAGACGCCATCCGACTCGGCGGAGCCCCCCAGGTCCGGATCGACGGAGGTGTCGTAGTCGGCCCATTCGCCGTCCCCCGGCGAGGGCGGGCCGCCGGCGGGCTCGACGCTGACGTTGTCGAACACCGCCTCACCGCGCGTGGGGGTCTCGCCGAGGGAGTTGCTGCCGAACTGCCGCTCGATCTCGACCGACAGGGGCGACGCGACGAACAGCCCGACCTCGACGGTCGACGGCAGGTCGTCGAGGTCCACCTCGCCGACCTCCTGCCAGTTGGTTCCGTCGGCCGATTCGTAGCCGGTCACGATCTCGTCCGAGCGGGTCAGCCGCAGCCACCGCGGCGCGGCACCGTTCTCGCTCCCGGCGACGTCCTGCTCGAAATCCCACTGCATCCGCACGCCATGGTCCGGCGTGACCAGCACCGCGGCGTACGGGGCGCCCAGCTCGAGGCGTTCCTTCACCATTACGCCCGCCTTGGCCCACTCGTGGCTGTCCTCCTGGGACACCACCCGGGCGACGATCGTGCCGTCGCCGGTCAGCGCCTGATGCACGAAGTGGAAGTCGTCCGTGAAGTCGGGCTCCTCCAGCGACTCGCCCTCGGAGACATCGCCGCCCTGGTCGCTGGTGTCGATCAGCGCAGAGAGAGCCATGAGCACCACAAGCGCAGCCAACGCCATCGTCCAGCGCGGAACGGTCCGCAGCTTGGTCCACTCGGCCAGGACGAGCCGGCCGAACTGGACGCGGCCGGCCTCCCGGCGGTCGGCCTCAGGACGCGTCGCGGTGGGCATCACGACTCCTCCACAGCGACGGCCTCGTAGTCGAGCGCCTCGCGGGTCAGCTCCATGTACGCCTCCTCCAGCGAGGCCCGGTGCTGGGTGACCTCCATGACCGGTAGGCCACGCTCGCCGAGCAGGGCGACGACGCGTTCGGCGGGCAGGCCGGAGACCGTCAGCGTCTCGCGGTCGCCGGCGGTCACCGTCGCGCCGGCGTTGGCCAGCAAGGTCATGGCCTCCGAGCGGCCGGGCGTTCGCACCTGGATCTGATCCTTGGATGCCGAGGCCACGAGGTCACGCACGCTCGTGTCGGCGATGAGCCGGCCGCGACCGATGACGACGAGGTGGTCGGCGGTGTCTTCGAGCTCGCTCATCAGGTGGCTGGAGACGAGCACGGCGCGGCCCTCGGCGGCCAGCGACCGCAGGAAGCCGCGGATCCAGCGGATGCCGTCGGGGTCCAGCCCGTTGACCGGCTCGTCGAACAGGAGCATCGGGGCGTCGCCCAGCACGGCCCCCGCGATACCCAACCGCTGCAGCATGCCCAGGGACAGCCCGCCGGCGCGTCGCCGGGCCGCGGGTGTCAGCCCCACCAGCTCGAGCACCTCGTCGACGCGTCCACCGGGGATGCCGTTGGACTGGGCCATCCAGAGCAGGTGGTCCCGTGCGCGCCGGCCCGGGTGCACCGCGGTGGCATCCAGCAGCGCGCCGACGTGGAGCAGCGGTGTCCGTAGAGTCCGGTACCGCCGGCCGCCGACGAGCGCCGTTCCCTCGTCGGGTGCGTCGAGGCCCAGGATGATGCGCAACGTCGTCGACTTGCCCGCCCCGTTGGGGCCGACGAAGCCCGTCACCTGACCCGCACGCACCTCGAAGGACAGATCGTCGACCGCGGTCGTGCGGCCGTATCGCTTGTGCACCCCTCGCACCTCGATGGTGGCGTCCATGGCAGCGACCATAGGAACGCACCCCTGCGCTGTCGTCACGCCCGGGAGTCGTTCGCATCTCTCCACCAGGGGACCTCGCCGGCGTCGGGTCCCTCCCGCGAGGGATGCCCTGGCCGGCGCCCCAGGGGCGAGAATGCACCTGTGCACGTCGCAATGCTTCGCACGGGCCTCCGCCGCCGCGCGGGCCCGACGGGCCGGTGGCTGGTGGCGACGCCGGAGGGGCTGATGGTGGCCGGTCTCGTGCTCGCCCTGCTGGCCACGATCGAGATCGTCCTCGTGTCCGATCTCGGCGTTGACCGTTCGAGCCGTGGGCTGTCCACGGCGATCGTCGTGGGCGTCGGCGCGACCGTGCCCGTCGCGGCGGTCCGGACCCACCTCGCGGCCGCGACTGGTGTCATCGCGTACACGACCTTCCTCGCGCTGTTGACCGACGGGCGGCCCACCGCGGCCGGGACCGTGGCGCTCGCCGTCAGCCTCGCCCTGCTGGGCGCGCGACACCGGTGGCTCGCCGCGGCCCTGGTGATCATGGCCTTCGCCGCCTACGCGGCGGTTGCGGTGGTGGTCGATCCGGACATGCCCGACGGGCCGGCCGTCGCCCTGGCGGTGGTGACGCTCGGCGCGGTCATCGCCGGACGGGCTCGCCGGCTACAACGCCAGGCCCGGGCGCGCGACGCCACGACCCAGACCATGACCGCGGCGTTCCTCGAGTACGAGGCGCGCGGCGAGCGGGCCCGCATCGCCCGCGAGCTCCACGACGTCGTGGCGCACCACATCTCGATGATCGCGGTGCAGGCCGAGACGGCCCGGCTCGCCACGCCGGGCATGCCCCCCGAGGGCGCCCGGCAACTCCTCGCCATCGGCGACACCGCCCGGACGGCGCTGACCGAGATGCGCCGGCTCCTCGGCGTCCTGCGGGAGGACACGGCCACGGACTCGGACACCGCCACGAGGCGACAGCCGCAGCCCGGCCTGCACCAGCTCGTCGAGTTGGTCGACGATGCCCGGGCGTCGGCCGGCGCGACGACCCGGCTGGTCGTCCGGGGCTGCGTCGCGCCCCTGGACCTGGGAATCGAGCTCACGGTGTACCGGATCGTCCAGGAGGCGCTCACCAACGCCCGCCGCCACGCGCCCGGGGCGGCCGTCGACGTGGACCTCGACTACGCCGCGGACGCGCTGGTCGTCCGGGTGAGGGACAACGGTCCCGGACCGTCCGGTGCGCTCGCGGCCGACGGCTCTTCCACGGCGAGCCATGGGCTCCTGGGGATGCGCGAGCGCGCCGCCGCGGCCGGCGGCCGGCTGTCAGTCGGCGCGGCGCCGGTGGGTGGCTTCCTGGTCGAGGCCACCCTCCCGGCCGCCCGGCGCACGCCGGAGGCCGTCGCCAGATGAGCCCCGGCCTGCCGGTGCGCATCGTCGTGGTCGACGACCAGGAGGTCGTGCGGGCCGGGTTCGCCGCGCTGCTCGGCACCCAGGCGGACTTCACGGTGGTCGGGACCGCGGCCGACGGCGCCGAGGCGTTGCAGGTCTGCAGTGACCGGCACCCCGACGTGGTGCTCATGGACGTGCGCATGCCGACCATGGACGGCGTCGAGGCGACGGCGCGCTTGACCGCCCAGGCGAGCGACGGCGCGGCCCCCCGGGTCGTCATCCTCACCACCTTCGACCTAGACGAGCACGTCTACGACGCGCTCAGCGCCGGGGCCAGCGGCTTCCTGCTCAAGGACGTGACCGCCGAGCGGCTCTTCGACGCCGTGCGCATCGTCGCCGCCGGTGGCGCTCTCCTCGCGCCGACGGTCACCCGCCGGCTGATCGCCGAGTTCGCCCGCCAGCGACCGAGGCCGGCCCCCGAGCCGTCCCGGGGCGACGCCCTGATCGGGACACTGACGCCGCGCGAGGTCGAGGTGCTGCGGCTGGTCGCCGAAGGCCTCTCGAACGCCGAGATCGCCGGTCGCCTGTTCCTGGGCGAGGAGACGGTCAAGACCCATGTGAGCCGGATGCTCCGCAAGCTCGGCCTGCGCGACCGCACCCAGGCCGTGATCGCCGCCTACGAATCGGGCCTCGTGACCCCCGCGTGACGCGGGTCAGTGGAGCGGTGACCAGCTGCTCGTGCGCAGGAGCCTGCTCTCCCACTGATCGCGGTACGCCAGGCCACGGTGCATGTAGGAGCCCGGCCAGCGGCTGGGGTCGTAGT